>JALERP010000031.1 GCA_022764085.1 Prevotella sp. | reverse complement strand
ACTCAAGTTTCGGAAGTAATTTTGAACCACAGAGTTTAAGAGATTAAGAGTATTTATATTAGGAAAGAGACTGAATGCCAAGGCATTTAGAGATCATAGAGGGCTGCGCATGATTTCATCAGCCCGAAGGCTCTGTGTCCTCTGTCGCTTGCGACCTACTCTATATAAACAAAAATCTCTTTTCCTCTTCATCTCTGTGGTTTAAATAAACCCCTTATACATTGAGAATTATCACTTCAGAAAGTAAAGACCCCACAACGGATGATGTCAGCGGATGAAAACTCTGTGTCCTTAGTAAAAGCAGCTTTAGCTGCTCTCTGTATCTTCCGCTCCCGAAAAAACTTTGTGTCTTTGTGTCTCTGTGTTTAAAATAAATACTTGCGAAAAATAAAATTCTTAATTTACTTTCTCGTATGTGGATTTTTAAAACACAAAGACACAAAGAAATGAAGTTTTATTCTGGATACAAAGGTTACAAGCGACTTGAAAGTCGCCACAAAGCCTTCCGGATTGATAACTTTGGACTGTCGGGATGATAACTTTGTGGACTTTGTAAAGCAGCTTTAGCTGCTCTCTGTATCTTCCGCTCCCGAAAAAAACTTTGTGTCTCTGTGTCTCTGTGTTTAAAATAAATACTTGCGAAAAATAAAACTCTTAATTTTTAATTCTTAATTCAAAATGCCATTGCGGAATGAAAGTCGCCTTAATCCAATGAAAATACCCCGTGCATTAACCGTGCATGGGGTATTTTTATAAAAATTACTGGTCAGCGGAGACACCCTCTAACCCGCGGAAGGGATTGTCGCGGCGGAATATTCAGAAGATTACTGCTGCATCAAGTATGCCTTGAAGCTATCGAAGTCCTTGGACATCTCAACGCTCTGCTTCTCGCCCTTCATGAAAGCTGCAAGACGGGCGGGAATTTCCACCTCGGCACCGATGACTGCCTCTACCGTGTCCTTGAACTTGGCGGGATGGGCTGTCTCGCAGAACACGCCGTATTCACCCGGCTGCAACTGCTCGCTCAAGGCGCGATAGCCACAGGCTCCGTGGGGGTCGAGGATATATCCGTTGTCGGCATAGCACCGGTTCATTGCCTCGCGTATCTGCTCGTCGGAATATGTCGCGCCGCTGATGAGCGAAGTGATACGCTTGTGGTCGCCCTCGTACAGGTCGTAGATACGAGCGAAGTTGCTCGGGTCGCCCACGTCCATGGCATTTGCTATGGTCTGCTTGCTCGGCTGTGGCTCATACTTGCCCGTGGCGAGATAGTTGAAGAAGATGTCGTTGGCATTGTTGGCTGCAATGAAGCGCTTTATAGGAAGTCCCATGCGATGTCCGAACAGGGCGGCGGTGATATTGCCGAAGTTTCCACTCGGCACACACACCACAAGGTTGTCAGCCTTGCCAAGAGCCTTCATGCGCGCATAGGCATTGAAATAATAGAAAGCCTGCGGCAGGAAGCGAGCCACGTTGATGGAATTGGCTGAGGTGAGCTTCATGTGACGGTTGAGCTCATCGTCCATAAAGGCACTCTTGACGAGAGCCTGGCAGTCGTCAAACACTCCATCTACCTCAACTGCGGTGATGTTCTGTCCGAGAGTAGTGAACTGGCACTCCTGAATCTTGCTGACCTTGCCCTTGGGATATAGCACATATACGTGGATGCCGTCAACACCAAGGAATCCATTGGCTACGGCGCTTCCTGTGTCGCCACTGGTGGCTACAAGCACATTCACCTGCTCGCGGCCTTCCTGGCGGATGAAGTACTGCAGAAGGCGGGCCATGAAACGGGCACCGACGTCCTTGAAGGCAAGTGTGGGGCCGTGGAAGAGCTCAAGACTGTAGATGTTGTCGGTGACAGGAGCCACGGGGCAGTCGAACGACAGTGTGTCGTCAACGATACGACGAAGGTCGGCATCGGGGATGTCCTCGCCGAAGAAGGCTTGGGCAACAGTGAAGGCAATGTCCTGAAACGACATTGTCCCGATATTGTCGAAGAATGACTGAGGCAGCTGCTTTATGCTCTCCGGCATATAAAGGCCGCGGTCGCCCGCCAATCCCTTGACCACTGCCTCGTGAAGTGTAGCCATAGGGGCCTTTTTGTTTGTACTGTAGTATTTCATTTGTTTTATTATCTTATCTTCATAAATTCCTGCATGAACTGCTGGAGGCGGAGCATGCCGTATCCTCCGCTTACGCAGCTCACCTCGTCGTATTCCATAACACTGTCGGGCTGGATGCCGGGATAATAGATGACGAAAGGCACAGGCTCCTGTACGTGGGTGCGTATTTCCACGGGAGTGGGATGGTCGGGCAGAACGGCTATGCACACCGGCTCGTCCCATGTCTTCACCTCATTGTATATAGGTTCAACGATGCGGCGGTCGAGATCCTCGATGGTCTTGATTTTGAGATTGAGGTCGCCATCGTGTCCTGCCTCGTCGCTTGCCTCCACGTGCAGGAAGACGAAGTCATCCTTGCGAAGGGCTTCAATGGCTGCCTGCGCCTTTCCCTCGTAGTTGGTGTTGTATAGGCCTGTGGCTCCCTCAACCTTGATGATGCGGAGACCGGCATAGTGACCGATGCCGCGGATGAGGTCAACAGCTGAGATGACTGCACCGCTCTTTACATCGGGGAACATCTCGGGGATGGTTTGCATCGAGGGGCGATAACCAGGACTCCAGGGCCAGATGGAGTTGGCCATGGGCTTGCCTTCCGCCTTGCGCTTCCGGTTTATAGGATGGCTCTCAAGGAGCGGCTGGGAGCGGATTATAAGGTCGTTGATAAGGTCGGCCGTTTCGGAGGTGAATCCTGGTTCTGGCTTTACCAACAGGGGGCGCCATGGCTCGTCGGGATGGTCGTGGGGTGGCGAGCATGTGATGTGCTTGTTGCCGCCTCGGATGACGAGCAAATGGCGATACTGGATGCCTGGTATGAACTGTACGCGGTCGTTGCCGAGTTGCTCATTAAGATAATTGATGAGCACGGTGCCGTCTTCCGTTGAGAGGTGGCCTCCGTGGTGGTTCTTTATCTTGCCGTCGTCAAGGGTGATGATATTGCACCGGATGGCCATGTCGCCTGGCTGCATCTCATATCCTATGCTTGCCGCCTCCAACGGTCCCCTACCCTCATACACCTTGTCGAGGTCATAACCCATGATGGCGGTATTGGCCACCTCGGAACCCGGCTGGTAGCCGTCGGGCACGGTGAGGAGTCTGCCGCACCTGCCCTTTTTCGCCAGCATGTCCATATATGGAGTGTCGGCATATTGCAGGAGAGTCTTCCCGCCAAGGCGTTCCACCTTGTGGTCGGCCATTCCGTCGCCTAATATAATAATATGTTTCATTGTCTTAAATATTGGCAATCGACATGATATTGGCAAACACACCTGCTGCGGTCACTCCGGCTCCGGCACCATATCCCTGGATGAGCATCGGGTATTCACGATAGCGTTCGGTGGTGAGCAGAACGATATTGTTGGAGCCTTCAAGTCCATAGAACGGATGATGCTGCCCTACGGCTTCGAGTGAGACGCTCGTCTTGCCATGGTCGAGCTTAGCCACAAATCTCCATCGTTTGTTTTCGCTTTCAAGCACCTTGCGCTTTGCTTCAAAGTCGGCATCAAGCGATGGCAGTTTTTTCCAGAAGTCCTCTATGCTTCCCTTGAAGAACTCGTCGGGCACAAAGAGGTGCTTCTCCACGTCGCCCTGCTCTACCTTATATCCCGCCTCGCGTGCGAGGATAACGAGTTTGCGGACAACATCCTTGCCGCTGAGGTCGATGCGGGGATCTGGCTCGCTATATCCCTGTTGCTTTGCCCTCAGTACTGTCTCGGAGAAGGGCACGTCGGCTGAAATCTCATTAAAGATAAAGTTGAGTGTTCCGCTCAGAACTGCCTCAATCTTAAGTATTTTGTCTCCTGAATTCTTCAGGTCATTTATAGTTCCGATAATAGGCAGACCGGCGCCTACGTTAGTCTCAAAGAGGAACTTCACACCACGGCTGAGAGCCGTCTGCTTGAGCTTCAGATAACTGTCATAGTCGCTTGACGCTGCCACCTTGTTGGCTGCAACAACAGATATGTTATGTTCGAGAAATTCCTGGTAGAGACACGCGACATCATTGCTTGCCGTGCAGTCAACAAACACACTGTTGAATATGTTCATTCCGATGACCTCCTCGCGCAGGTGGTTGATGTCGCTCGGGGCAGATTTGGCCAGTTGCTCACGATAGTTGCTAAGGTCGATGCCATCGCGGTTGAAGATGGCGTTATGGCTGCTTGATATGCCCACGACATTGAGTTTGAGGCGGCGGGTTCGCTTGAGTTCCTCGTACTGCGAGTTAATCTGCGAGATAAGGTTTCCGCCGACGGTTCCCACGCCGCAGATAAAAAGGTTGAGAACATTGTATTCGCTGAGGAAGAACGAGTCGTGCAATACATTGAGCGACTTGCGCAAGAACTTGGAATCTACGACAAACGAGATGTTTGTCTCCGAGGCTCCCTGTGCGCAGGCTATAACGCTGATACCGCTGCGTCCGAGAGTGCCGAAGAGCTTACCCGCAATGCCCGGGGTATGCTTCATGTTCTCGCCCACGATTGCTATGGTGGCAAGTCCGTTCTCGGCGTGCATGGGGAACATGGCTCCTGTTTCGATTTCCTTGGCGAACTCATTGTTGAGCACACGTACGGCATCGTCGGAGTCCTCGTCGCGCACACCGATGGATGTGGAGTTCTCGGAAGAAGCCTGCGACACCATGAACACCGAAATACCGTTTTCGGCGAGTGCCGTGAATATCCGTCGGTTGACACCGATTACTCCTACCATCGAGAGACCTGTGACTGTGATGAGCGTGGTGCCGCTTATGCTGGATATGCCCTTGATAGGCTTGCGGTCGTTGTCGATCTTGTCCTTTATGACGGTACCGGGGTCAGAGGGATTGAAAGTGTTCTTCACCCTTATAGGTATATTCTTCACGCATACGGGATAAATAGTTGGCGGATAGATTACCTTTGCGCCGAAGTTGCAAAGCTCCATTGCCTCCACGTAGCTTAGTTCATTTATAGTGTATGCAGTATGGATGACGCGCGGGTCGGCAGTCATGAATCCGTTTACATCCGTCCATATCTCGAGGGTCTCGGCATCGAGGGCTGCCGCTATGATAGAAGCGGTGTAATCGCTGCCTCCGCGCCCGAGGTTGGTCACCTCGCCTGAGTACTTGTCGGAGCTGATGAATCCTGGCACGACGGTAATCTTGGGCAGTTCGCAGAAAGCCTCCCTCACGAGGCTGTTGGTCAGTTCGCTGTCAAGCACATGCTTCCCGTGCTTCATCTCAGTCTTGATGAACGAGCGCGAGTCCTTCCATTCTGCGCCTTCTATTAACGTGGCCACGATATTGCTGCTCAGCCTCTCTCCGTAGCTTACAATTGCTGCGGAAGTCTTCGGGCTAAGGTCGCGGATGAGATAGACACCATAATATATAGAACGGAGCTGGTCAAGCAGTGAATCCACTGTTGCCAGCAGTCGAGTTCGTTTGTCATTGTCGGTTATGACGGCTCCAATCATTGTGTGATGGCGTGCCACCATTGATTCAAACTCGTCACGGTAAGCCTCGTCGCCCTTGACGGCGAGCTTCGACGTGGCAATCAGCTTGTCGGTGATGCCGCCCAGGGCACTCACCACGACAATAACATGTTGGGATTGGTTCTCAACGATGTTTTTCAAACTCAAGATGCTTTCTACGGAACCTACGGATGTTCCGCCGAATTTCAGTACTTTCATAATGTCATTAAATGATTTAGTGGTTGCAAAGGTAAGAAGTTTTCTTGGTTTAACAAAAAAAATCGCCGTTTTTTTCTCATAAATACAAAAAAATGGGTATAGTTTTCTTAAATTATCTTTTATATATGGCATAATTAATATTTTTTATGCAGATTATTGCCGATATTTCGCAATTCCTAAGTAATTTTGCACCAAAATTGGAAATATATAGAAAATATACAAGAATTATGGCAGAAGCTATTGACATTCGCGAATTGAATATTCGCATTGAACAACAAAGTACATTTGTGACTAATTTGGTTAGCGGTATGGACCGCGTTATTGTAGGACAGAAGCATTTGGTTGACTCCTTGCTCATCGGTTTGCTGAGCGACGGGCATATACTGTTGGAGGGTGTGCCGGGATTGGCGAAGACACTTGCCATCAAGACCCTCTCGCAGCTGATTGACTCCGACTATAGCCGCATACAGTTCACGCCCGACTTGTTGCCTGCCGACGTGGTGGGAACATTGATATATTCTCAGAAAGAAGAGAAATTCAACGTGAAGAAAGGTCCCGTATTCGCCAACTTCGTATTGGCCGACGAGATCAACCGTGCTCCGGCAAAGGTGCAGAGCGCACTGCTCGAGGCCATGCAGGAAAAGCAAGTTACCATAGGCAGCGAGACATTCAAGTTGCCCAACCCCTTCCTTGTGATGGCCACGCAGAACCCGATTGAGCAGGAAGGAACTTACCAGTTGCCCGAAGCCCAGGTCGATCGTTTCATGCTGAAGGTAGTGATTGACTACCCCACCCTTGAGGAGGAAAAGCGCATCATACGCGAGAACATACAGGGCCAACTGCCCACCGTGACCCCGGTGAGCACTGCCGAGGAAATCATCCGCGCCCGCGAGGTTGTGCGCGAGGTGTATATCGACGAGAAGATTGAGCAATATATCGCCGACATCGTATTTGCCACACGTTACCCCGACCGCTACGGCTTGAAGGACATGTCACAGCTGATATCATTCGGAGGAAGTCCGCGTGCAAGTATCTCGCTTGCCAAGGCATCCCGCGCCTATGCGTTCATCAAGCGCAGGGGGTATGTAGTGCCCGAGGATGTGCGTGCCGTGGCACACGACGTGCTGAGGCACCGCGTGGGGCTTACCTACGAGGCTGAGGCAAGCAACGTGACAAGTGAGGAGATTGTGAGCCGTATTATTAATAAGGTGGAGGTGCCTTGATGCGATGGATACGCAAGAGTTACTAAAGAAAGTAAGGAAGATAGAGATAAAGACGCGCGGGCTGAGCGCGAACATCTTCGCCGGACAATATCATTCTGCCTTCAAGGGAAGGGGAATGGCGTTCAGCGAGGTTCGCGAGTATCAGTTCGGCGATGATGTGCGCGACATCGACTGGAACGTGACTGCCCGCTTCAACCGCCCCTACGTGAAGGTGTTTGAGGAGGAGCGCGAGCTTACGGTGATGTTGCTCATCGACGTGAGCGGCTCTCTCGACTTCGGAACACATGGACAGGTGAAGCGCGACATGGTGACGGAGATTGCCGCCACACTCGCCTTCAGCGCCATACAGAACAACGACAAAATCGGGGTCATCTTCTTCTCCGACAAGATTGAGAAATACATACCGCCGAAGAAAGGCCGCAAGCACATTCTATATATCATACGCGAGCTTATTGACTTTCATCCCGAAAGCAAGCGCACTGACTTGCGCGGGGCGTTGGAGTTTCTCTCGGGAGTTGCAAAGCGTAGGTGTACAGCGTTCATACTGAGCGACTTCTACGTGCGCAATGACTTCCAGCAGACTCTATCGATATGCAACCGCAAGCATGATGTGGTGGCAATACAGGTGTATGACATACGCTCAAAGGAGTTACCCGACGTGGGGCTGATGCGCGTGGTAGATGCCGAGACCGGATTCGAGCAATACGTGGATACAAGCAGCAAGCGCACTCGCAACGCATACGCACAATATTGGAAAAAGCGTCAGGCGGCTCTTGCCGAGACATTCAACAAGAGCAATGTGGACAGCATATCAGTAGCCACAAGCGACGACTACGTCAAGGCGATGATGATGCTGTTTAAAATGAGGAATTAGGAACTAGGAATTAGGGATTAGGAATTGAAAAGGTTATTATCCATAATGTTTTTGGCTTGCGCAGTGCTTTCTGCTGCAGCGCAGGCAACGGTGGAGGCGACAATCGACTCCATTGAGATTCTCATCGGCCAACAGGTGGAGGTGAGCGTAAGGGCAACCGCCAAGGAAGGCTCCAAGGTGGTTTTCCCCGACTTCCGGCCGCAGCAGATGATTACACCGGGAGTGGAGGTCGTCAGCCACAAGGACTCTGCCACCGTAGGCATCGACAATGGTATGGCGGTATTCACACACAAGTATCGCCTCACGTCGTTCGACGGCAAGCTCTATTACCTGCCGCCGTTTACGGTTAAAGTAAATGGTAAGACATTCAAGAGCAAGAGCTTGGCACTTAAGGTGTTGGAAGTGCCTGTTGACACCACTAAGCTCGACCAGTTCTATGGTCCTAAGGACGTGCAGGACAACCCGTTCGAGTGGAGTGACTGGAGTGCCGTATTTTGGTTAAGCGTACTGATGCTTGTGGTGATGATTGTGGCATATTGGCTATATCTGCGCCTGAGAGACAACAAGCCCATTATCGCGTCTATCAAGATTGTGAAGAAACTGTTGCCACATCAAAAGGCGTTGAAGGAAATCGAGGTAATCAAGGCGGAGAAGATGGTGACATCCGAAAACCAGAAGGAATACTACACGAAGCTCACCGACACACTACGCAAGTACATAGAGGAGCGTTACGGATTCAGCGCAATGGAGATGACATCGTCGGAGATAATCGACCGGCTGACCGAGACACAAGACCGTCAGGCACTCGACGAGCTGCGCATGCTTTTCCAGACAGCCGACTTAGTGAAGTTTGCCAAGTACTCCACACTCATTAATGAGAATGATATGAATCTTGTGAACGCCATAGAGTTCATCAACAAGACAAAACTGGAGGCACAACCCGACCAGAAGCCCGAAAAACCGCAGATGACCGAGGAACAGGTGCGCACCACCAAGACCCGCCGCATGCTTAAGGCTTCAATCACTGCACTGCTCGTAGGTGCGGCAGCCATCCTTGTATATGTTGTCTATGCCGTTTATATGTTGTTAATATAATTTATGTCAGACAATGGAATTTGCCAATAAAGAATATCTGTTTCTGCTCCTGCTCATTATACCTTATTTAATATGGTATGTGATGTACAGGAAGAAGAGCGAGCCGACAATACGGATGAGCGACACGTTCGCATTCAAATATGCGCCGAAGAGCTGGCGTGTGAGGCTGATGCCACTGCAGTTGTTGCTGCGCATTGCCACATTCACCCTGCTCGTGCTGGTGCTTGCCCGTCCGCAGACAAGCAACTCATGGAAAAACAAGTCGGTGGAGGGTATTGACATCATGCTTGCCATGGACGTGTCAACGAGTATGTTGGCTGAAGACCTCAAGCCCAACCGTATCGAGGCAGCCAAGGCAGTGGCATCCGAGTTTATCATCGGTCGCCCCAACGACAATATAGGTCTTTCCATCTTTGCCGGCGAGGCATTCACCCAATGCCCGATGACCACCGACCACACTTCGCTGCTCAACCTTCTGCAGAACGTGCGCACTGACATTGCTGCACGCGGACTCATCAGCGACGGAACGGCAATAGGTATGGGACTTGCCAATGCAGTGACCCGACTGAAGGCATCAAAGGCCAAGAGCAAGGTGGTCATCCTGCTTACCGACGGTAGCAACAACATGGGAGACATATCCCCGATGACAGCTGCCGAGATTGCGCAAAGCCTTGGCATTAGGGTTTATACCATCGGAGTGGGCACCAACAAGGTTGCTCCCTACCCTATGCCCGTGGCGGGCGGAGTGCAGTATGTGAACATGCCTGTGGAGATTGACACGAAGATGCTCGCAGATATAGCGGCAGCTACCGAGGGCGACTTCTATCGCGCCACCAACACTGCGGAGCTGAAGAAGATATACAATGAAATCGACCGGCTTGAGAAGTCAAAGCTCAACGTCAAGAAATTCAGCAAGCGATATGAGGCATACCAGCCTTTCGCACTCGCCGCGGCGATTACACTGCTGCTTGAGATACTGCTGAGAATCACTGTGTTTAGAAGAATACCGTAAATATTGCCATGTTTAGATTTGAAGATATAACATACCTTTACCTTCTTGCGGTGATACCAGTATTGGCACTGCTGAGGTTTATGATGACAAGAACGCAGAAGAAACGTCTGAAGAAGTTTGGCGACCCGCAGCTTGTAAGGCAGTTGATGCCCGACGTGTCGCGCTGGCGCCCTGCCGTGAAGTTCTGGTTGCTGCAGGCTGCATTGGCACTGATAATTGTGATGCTCGCCCGACCGCAGTTCGGCACACGTATCAGCCACGAGAAGCGTCAGGGCATCGAGACACTCATAGCCATGGACATAAGTAACTCCATGCTTGCTGAGGATGTCACCCCGAGCCGCCTCGACCGTTGCAAGATGATGGTTGAGAACCTTGTGGATAACTTCACCGACGACAAGATAGGACTCATTGTCTTCGCCGGCGACGCTTTCATCCAGTTGCCTATCACCAGCGACTATGTATCGGCAAAGATGTTCCTTGCCGACATACAGCCCTCGATGATAAGAACGCAGGGCACCGACATTGCCCTCGCCATCAGAAAGGCGCAAAACAGTTTCACGCAAGAGGAGAACATCGGAAAGGCCATCATCGTCATCACCGATGGCGAGGACCATGAGGGCGGAGCCGTGGAGGCTGCCAAGGAAGCACGCAAGAAGGGAATGAGAGTATATGTGCTCGGCGTGGGTTCTGACGGAGGCTCGCCTATACCCGACGGCAACGGCGGCTATATGAAGGACCGTAGCGGCAACACCGTGATGACCCGACTTAACCAGGACATGTGCCGTCAGATTGCACAGGCAGGCGGCGGCGCCTACATCCACGTTGACAACAACAGCGACGCACAGAGGCAGTTGGACAACGAACTGGCAAAACTGGCTAAGAAGGAGACTGAATCAACCGTTTTCAGCGAATACGACGAGCAGTTCCAGGCTGTGGGCATTCTCGTTCTGTTGTTGCTGATAGCCGAGCTTTGCATCCTTGAGTGCAAGAATCCGTTGCTAAGGAACGTTCGTTTCTTCAAGGGCAAGCGCAGATACTCCTCAGCAATGACACTACTCATGCTGATGACTGCCATGGCGGCGAATGCACAGAACGACCGCGACTATATACGTGAGGGAAACCGCAACTTCCGCAGCGGGAAATTCGCTGAGGCAGAGGTGTCCTACCGTAAGTCAATAGAGAAGAACCCGCGCAATCCACAAGCCGCATATAACCTCGGGAATGCCCTCTTCGCCCAAAAGAAGGACTCGGCGGCAGTAGTGGCATACGAGAGCGGTGTGCAGCTCGAAACAAGTGCAATCCGTAAGTCGATGGGCTACCATAACATGGGTGTGGTATGCCAGTCGCACAAGATGTTCTCTGAGGCTATTGAGGCTTATAAGAACGCCCTGCGTCTGAACCCCAAGGACGATGAAGCACGATACAACCTGGAAATCTGCAAGAAACAGCAGAAGAACCAGCAGAACAAGCAGAATCAGGACAAGCAGGACCAAAAGAAGGACGACAAGGGCAAGGACCAAAAGAAGGACCAACAGAAAGAACAGCAGAAGCAAAACAAGGACAAGCAACAGCAGAACAAGGATAAGAACAAGATGAGCAAGGACAATGCAGAGCAGTTGCTCAATGCCGCCATACAACAGGAAAAGAACACCCAAAAGCGTATGAAGGACAAGATGCAGCAACCACGTTCACGCCAGCTTGACAAGAATTGGTGATTGTCTGGAGAAGTTAAGAAGTTAAGGAGTTAAGAAGTTAAGGAGATATGTTAAAGAGAAGAATATACTTTACATTCATACTGACTTGGGTTGTCGCAATGACTGTATCAGCCCAAAAACTTGTGGGCAGTGCACCGTCACATGTGTCAGTAGGTGAGCAGTTTCGCCTCACCTACACTGTCAACACTCAGGATGTGGATAATTTCAGGGCGGGCAATATCCCCGATGCACTTGAGGTGCTGATGGGGCCCAGCACGTCAAGACAATCCAGTTTCCAAATGGTCAACGGACATACAACGTCATCGTCGTCCATCACATTCACCTATATCATTTGCGCCAACAAGACCGGTACGTTCACCATACCTGCCGCACAGATAAACAGTGGTGGCCGGACAATCAAGTCAAACGCAATAAAGATTACCGTGGGCGCACGTCAACAAGGCCAGCATAGCCAACGCGGAGGCGGTGGAGGATATGACGATGAACCACAGATGCGTCAGGCGGGAAGCAAGATAAGCGGCTCCGACCTCTTTATCAAGGTGAGCGCCAACAAGCAGCGTGTTCACGAACAGGAACCGATTCTGCTCACATATAAGGTATATACTTTGGTTGACCTCACACGCCTTGACGGCAAGATGCCCGACCTCAAGGGATTCCACACCCAGGAAGTGCCTCTGCCACAACAGAAGAGCTTTAAGATCGAGACCTACAACGGACGCCCCTACCGCACTGTCACATGGAGCCAATATGTGATGTTCCCACAGATGACAGGCAAACTGGAGATACCGTCAATCACGTTTGAAGGTATCGTAATTATGCAGAACCGCAACATCGACCCGTTTGAGGCATTCTTCAACGGCGGTGCGGGATATGTAGAGATGAAAAAGAAGATAAAGGCTCCGGGTATTACCATCCAGGTTGACCCGCTTCCCAACCGTCCCGCAGATTTCTCGGGCGGTGTGGGTAAGTTCAACATCTCTGCACAGCTCAACAACAAGTCGGTTAAGACCAACGATGCTCTTACGCTCAGGGTAATAGTAAGCGGAACAGGAAACCTGAAACTGATAAAGGAACCTGTGGTAAACTTCCCCAAGGACTTTGACCGTTATGACGCCAAGGTGACCGACAAGACCAAGCTCACATCCAGCGGTCTTGAGGGAAGCATGATTTACGATTTCATTGCCGTTCCGCGCAATGCGGGCAAATATGAGATACCGCCCGTGAGCTTCACGTATTACGACACGTCATCCAACCAGTATCGCACTGTCAAGTCAGAAGGCTTCACATTGGATGTGGCGCAGGGCGCCAAGGGCAGCGGTGTGAGCGATTTCTCTGGTTCTGACGTGAATTTGCTCAACAAGGATATACGACATATCAAGACATCCCCGTCAGAGGTGCACGGCATCAACGACTTCTTCTTCGGCTCCACCCTATATTGGGTATCGCTCGCGCTTCTCGCTTTAGCTTTCATATCGCTGTTCGTGATATTCCGCCAGCGTGCCATAGACAATGCCAACATCGGAAAGCAGCGCGGCAAGAAGGCCAACAAGGTGGCGACAAAGCGTCTGCGCAAGGCAAGCAGCCTGATGTCGGCAGGCAAGTCGGGAGAGTTCTACGACGAGGTGCTCCGCGCGCTTTGGGGATATGTGGGCGACAAGCTGAACATGCCCGTTGAGAGTCTCTCGCGTGACAATATATCCCAGCGTCTTGCCGAGCGTGAAGTGAGCGAAGAGAACATTAGCCTCTTCCTGAGCGCACTCGACGAATGTGAGTTTGAGCGCTACGCCCCGGGAGACGCAACAGGCAATATGAACAAGACTTTTGGTGCGGCAATGACTGCCATCGAGAATATCGAGGACACTATGAAAAAGAACAGAAAAGTAAAGGGAGCGGGAATGGCGGTGCTTCTTTTTGCCCTGACATTGGGAACGGCGATGACTTCGGATGCCGCGGCACAAACAGCGAAGAAAGCTCCCGCAGCCGAAAATATCACAAAGGCAATGGGTGATTCCGCATATATTCGCCAGCAGTACCAACAGGCTATAGCCGACTATGAATCCCTACTCAAACAAGGCGTTAGTGCAGACATTTATTATAATCTCGGCAATGCCTACTACCGCACTGACAACATCACGCGTGCCGTGCTAAACTACGAGCGCGCCTTGTTGCTCTCCCCCGGCGACCGAGACATACGCTTTAACCTGCAGTTGGCACGCAGCAAGACCATCGACAAGATTACTCCCGAGTCGGAGATGTTCTTTGTCACATGGTATCGCACGCTTGTCAATGTGATGAGTGTTGACGGATGGGCACGAATGTCACTCGTATCACTTGCCGTGGCTATCATCCTTGCTCTCTGCTATCTCTTCATGTCAAGGGTGTGGATGCAGAAAATGGGATTCTTCGGAGCACTCCTCATGCTGATGCTCTTTGCCGTGTCCAACATTTTCGCCTGGCAACAGAAAGACCAACTCGTCAACCGCACCGGAGCTATAGTGATGTCGCCTGCCGTGCAAGTGAAGAGCACGCCTTCGAAGAATGGAACCGACCTGTTTATCCTGCACGAGGGAACAAAGGTGGAAATAACAGATTCCTCGATGAAGGAATGGAAGGAGATACGAATCGCCGACGGTAAGGAAGGCTGGATAGAGGCATCGAAGATAGAACTCATTTAACATTTGGCATACAAATGGATATTGAACCGATTATACAGATGGACAAGCAACTGCTGCTCGCGCTAAACGGCAGCAGTTCGCTCTTCGTGGATTACATGGCGAAAACACTCACCACGGCATCCACGTGGATACCCCTCTATCTGTCCTTGATTTATGTCGTCATCAAGAACAACGACAATTTCCGACGCATTCTTCTGGTGATTGCTTGTGCAGGATTATGTGTGCTTCTGGCAGGCACGGTTGACGACCTGTTCGTTAAGCCTTCGGTGGCTCGACTGCGTCCTACTCATGACTTTCAGATTGGCATGCTTGTGGATACCGTAGATGGATACCGTGGCGGACTTTACGGTTTTTTCTCCGCACATGCCGCCAACACGTTCAGCGTGGCTCTCTTCATGAGCCTACTGATGCGCAGCGGATTGCTTTCCTCCCTGCTTGTGGCATGGTCGCTCACCAACTGCTGGACTCGACTCTATCTCGGTGTGCATTACCCGATTGACATACTTTGCGGACTACTGTGGGGAGCTATTGTCGCCACAGGAGTGTATTTTCTTTATAGATATGTAGAGAATAAGTTTGCACACGGCAACATCGACTATGTATCAACAAAATACACATCCACCGGCTACAAGTATTCCGACATCTACGTGGTGGTTGTCGTACTGGCTCTCACCATTGTCTATTGCATATTGCGGAGCCTTCTGCTCGCCTAACATTATAATATATATAAGAATGAATCCAAGACATATACATATATCCGACTATAATTATCCGCTGCCCGACGAGCGAATAGCAAAGTTTCCGCTTGCACGGCGCGACCACTCCAAACTGCTCGTCTATGAAAGTGGAGACATCAGCGAGGACGTGTTTTATAACCTGCCGTCGCATCTTCCCAAGGGTGCCATGATGGTGTTCAACAACACCAAGGTCATTCAGGCGCGTATGCACTTCCGCAAGGAGACGGGAGCATTGATAGAGGTGTTCCTGCTTGAACCTGCCGAACCTGTGGATTACGAACTGATGTTCCAAGCCAATGGGCGGTGTGCATGGCATTGTCTTGTAGGCAACCTCAAGAAATGGAAGGAAGGCTCTCTGAACCGCCGCTTTGAGGTCAACGGCAAACCGGTGTGCCTCTCTGTCACACGCATCCGCGAGGAGCGCACCAGTCATTGGATTGACTTCAAGTGGGACAACAGCGAGGTGTCGTTTGCCGAAATCCTCGATGCTGCGGGCGAACTGCCCATACCCCCCTACCTCAACCGCGAGACTCAGGAAAGCGACAAGACAACCTACCAAACTGTTTATTCCAAGATTAAGGGTTCGGTTGCTGCGCCTACGGCAGGACTTCACTTCACCGACTCTGTGCTTGCAAATCTTGACGCCCACGGCATCGACCGCGAGGAACTAACGCTTCATGTGGGTGCTGGCACGTTTAAGCCGGTGAAGAGTGAGGAGATTGCCGACCACGAGATGCACACCGAGTATATCTCAGTAAGCCGACAAACCATAGACAAGCTCATCGCCCACGGCGGCAAGACCATCGCCGTAGGAACGACAAGCGTGCGCACACTCGAAAGCCTGTATTATATGGGATTGAAGCTACACTCAAACCCCGACCTGTCAGAGGAGGAACTTCACGTTTGCCAATGGGAACCTTACGAGTATGCAGAGCGCATAACCGCTGAGGGCTGCGAACCTCTGTCCACCCTTGACGCCCTGCGCGAGCTTCAGACATATATGGAGCGCAACGGCCGCAAGGCTATACATTCCTCAACACAAATTATCATTGCCCCCGGATTCAAGTATCGAATTGTCGATACCCTTGTAACCAATTTCCACCAACCGCAGAGCACACTACTCCTGCTTGTGAGTGCATTTGTCAAGGGCGATTGGCGAAGGATCTACGACTATGCCTTAGGGCACGACTTTAGGTTCCTGAGCTATGGGGACAGCTGCTTGATTAAGAATTAAGAATTAAAAATTAAGAATTAAGAATTAAAAATTAAGAATTAAGAATTAAGAATTAAAAATTAAGAATTAAGAATTAAGAATTAAGAATTAAGAATTAAGAATTGCTGCGCGATAACATCCGCTGATAACATCCGCTGTAGGGTCTTACTTTATGTAAGACCGCCCGCCGCAAGGAATCTCCCATATCCATGGTATCGGACTTACATAAAGTAAAGTCCCTACAAAAGCGGGGATGCAGCCAGCAATCGACGAAATCAATTAAGAAATATGTGATAATCTGCGGACAAAAAAAGAAAATAATCTGCGGACAAAAAAATATAAGATATGAAAAAAGGAGATAAAGTGAAATTCGTAAGTGAAGTGGGCGGCGGTATCGTCGCTGGCTTCCAGGGAAACAATATTGTACTGGTGGAGGATGAGGACGGATTCCAGATTCCAACACCAATTAACGATGTCGTGGTAGTGAACGACGATGAGGACTACAACACGTCGAAGATTGTTGCAGGAAAGATACAGAAGAAAGGCATCGAAATACCTGACGACGACTTCGACTACGACCCTGCCGACCGTCCCGTCACCTTCAAGGCTCCCGCAGAGGAACGACGCGGCGGTGACAAGCTCAACGCCTATCTCGCCTTTATACCTATGGACGTGAAGGCTATCTCGTCGTCGCGCTTTGAGACATATATCGTCAACGACTGCAACTACTATATGCACTATGCCTACATGACTGCCGAGGGCAATAGCTGGAACCTCCGTTCAACGGGCGAGGTTGACCCCAATACAAAACTCTTCATTGAGGAGTTTGGACGTGAGGACCTTGCCGAAATGGAGCATATCTGCATACAGATTATAGCATACAAGCGCAAGAAGACATTCCTGAAAAAGCCTGTTATCGACTCGGAGTTCCGAATCGACCCCGTGAAGTTCTACAAACTCCACACCTTCGAGGAGAACGACTTCTTCGAACAACCCGCATTTATCCACACCATCATCGAGAACGACCAGCCTCCCCGCCCTCTCGTGCTCGACGCCAAGGCATTGAAAAAGGAGATGATGCAGAAGGTGAAGGCCGACCTGCGCCCCGTGTCCCACGCTCCAAAGCCCAAGGACGACAAGGACGCCCCGGTGGTTGTTGACCTTCACATCAATGCCCTGCTCGACAGTACGGCAGGAATGACCAATTCCGACATACTCAACTATCAGTTGGAGAAGGTGCGCAACACCATCTTCGAATACAAGAACCAGAAAGGCAAAAAGATTGTCTTTATCCATGGCAAGGGCGAAGGAGTGCTGCGCCAGGCAGTCATCCACGAACTGCGCTATCGTTTCAAGAACATGCCATATCAGGATGCCTCGTTCCAGGAATACGGATATGGAGCAACACAGGTTACTATTAAATAGATGAAGTTATGAAACATGGATATGTAACTGTTGCCGCTGCCATACCACGTGTAAAAGTGGCTGAAACAGAATATAATGCCGGCGAGATTTTTGCAATGATATCAGATGCCGAGGACAAGGGCGTTGAGATTATCGTATTCCCCGAACTGTGTATAACCGGCTATACCTGTCAGGACCTCTTCCGTTCTGACGTACTCCTCAGTAAGTCAGAGGAGGCTTTGATATCTCTTCTCAGCTCAACGCGCAAGATGGACATCATCTCTATTGTAGGCATGCCCGTGGCTGTTGACGGCATGTTGCTCAACTGTGCCGTGGTGCTCCACAAAGGCTGCATAATAGGTATTGTGCCCAAGACCTACCTGCCCAACTACAGTGAATTTTATGAGAAACGCTGGTTTGCGTCAGCACAGGATCTTTCCGACGATCGTCAATTGTATATCGCAGGCAGTCCTGCCGTCGTGTCATCCCGGCCAAAGGTCTTCACCACTATCGACGGTGTGAAGTTCGGCATTGAGATATGTGAGGACGTTTGGGCACCCGTTCCGCCGAGCAATAACCTTGCCCTTGCGGGAGCCGACATCGTCTTCAACCTCTCGGCAAGCGACGAGCTAATTGGCAAGCACGCCTATCTACGCTCGCTCATTTCTCAGCAGAGCGCACGCACTATCAGTGGCTATGTCTATTCATCCTGCGGATTCGGCGAAAGCACTCAGGATGTTGTCTATGGAGGCAATGCCATAATAGCCGAAAACGGAAATATTATTGCCGAGGCAAAGCGTTTCTTGCTTGAACCACAAATGGAGATACAGCAGATTGACATCTATAGAATACGTGCTGAGCGTCGCTCCAACACCACCTTCATCAATGCCCAGCGCCATGGAGTAGCCGACACTGTTGAATGCAAGGCTACGACAAATGAAAAAGATTTCAATCTGCTGCGTTATATTGAGCCACTGCCATTCATACCCAAGACGGACGATATGGCAGCCTCGTGCGAGGAGATTCTTAACATACAGGTGTCGGGACTTGCCAAGCGACTCCACCACACGGGATGCAAGAACGTGGTGGTGGGCATTAGCGGCGGTCTTGACTCTACCCTCGCCCTGCTTGTATGTGTACGCACATTTGATTACCTGTCGCTCGACCGCCGCGGCATCCATGGAATCACTATGCCAGGATTCGGCACTACCGACCGCACCCACGACAATGCTGTCTCGCTGATGGAATCATTAGGAGTCACATCCCTCGAAATATCCATTGCCAAGAGCGTCACGCAGCATTTTGAGGACATCGGTCACGACATATCCATACACAACGTGACATACGAGAACGGACAAGCCCGCGAACGTACACAGATTCTTATGGACTATGCCAACAAGGTCAACGGAATGGTTATCGGTACGGGCGACCTGAGCGAACTCGCCCTTGGATGGGCCACATACAACGGCGACCACATGTCGATGTACGGTGTCAACGCCAGCATACCCAAGACACTCATACGCCATCTCGTGAGCTATGTGGCATCGAATGACGTGGATGAGAAAAGCCGCAACACACTGCTCGACATCATAGACACACCGATAAGTCCAGAACTTATCCCTGCCGACGAGAACGGAAACATCAAACAGAAGACTGAAGACCTCGTGGGACCATACGTGCTACACGACTTCTTCCTCTACAACTATCTGCGTTTTGGTTTCTCGCCCTCGCGACTGTTGCTGATGGCTGAGAAGGCATTCAATGGCAGTAATCCTGATGCGGGCACATTCGACCGCGACACCATCCTCCACTGGATGCACACTTTCTTCCGCCGTTTCTTCGCCCAGCAGTTCAAGCGCTCATGTCTGCCCGACGGGCCAAAGGTCGGAAGCGTGAGCCTTAGTCCCCGTGGCGACTGGCGTATGCCAAGCGACGCTTGCGCAAACATGTGGTTGGAGGAGATTGAAAGATTGAAAGATTGAAAGATTGTAAATTAAATTTTCATATTATGAAAATGACCAAACTAATATTCGCGGCTTTGCTGATGATGGCATCGTCAGTGTATGCACAAAAGAAGTTTGTAGGTGGAGATATCTCCAATCTAACTGCCAACGAGGCTAAAAATCCCACTTATTATGACTTCGACGGTAAGAAATGTCCCGCCCTTGAACTGTTCAAGCTGCAGGATATGAATGCAATGCGAGTGCGTCTGCATGTTAATCCATCGGATTTCCCAAACAACGACCCCAACTGCTGCCAGGACCTTGCTTACGTAAAGGCTCTCGGCAAGAGAATAAAGGACGCAGGATTCAAGCTCATGCTCGACTTCCACTACTCCGACACATGGGCTGACCCAGCCAAGCAATGGACTCCAAAGGCTTGGGAAAACCTGACCGACGAGCAGCTCTACACCAAAATCTACGAATACACCAAGGACGTGCTGCAGCAGATGAAGGAGGCGGGAGCCGCACCTGAACTTATACAGACGGGCAACGAGATCAGCTACGGTATGCTTTGGGGCAAATCAACGGCATCTGCCTCGTCGCTCAAGAAGTGCTACTCGGGCAACAATGCCAACTGGGACCGCTTCTCCAACCTGCTGAAGCAGGCGGGCAAGGCTTGCCGGGAGGTATGCCCCGACGCAAAGATTATCCTGCATACCGAGCGTGCCGCCCAAACCAACGTGCTCACCAATTTCTACGACAAGATGAAGGCGGAAGGCGTGGATTACGACATCATCGGATTGAGCTACTATCCTATATGGCACAATACCATCAACACACTCGAAACGGCTATCAAGACCCTCGAAACCAGATATACCGATAAGGACATCATGATTGTCGAGGTTGGATATGGCTATAGTTGGCTGCCCGGTGACAAGACCTACACTCCATCTTATGCCGTGTCAGAGGCAGGACAGAAACAGTTCACCGATGACCTCATAGCCATGCTCAACACCCACGACAAGGTGACAGGACTCTTCTGGTGGTGGATGGACTACAACGCTTATCCATGGGACACAACTCGTATGGACGGATGGTGGTATGCCCCTCTTTACGACAGCAATACCGGCAAGCCTCTTGCAGCAATGGCGAGCCTGAAGGACTTCCTCGAAGGCGAGACTGCCATCCGCGGCATCGAGGCCGACTATTTCGTAAACTCTGACAAAGATATATGGTCAACACTCAGCGGTGTGAGGATAAACAAGCCCACCGCCAAGGGTATATACATTCACAACGGAAAGAAAGTCGTAATAGGAAAATAAGATAAAATTTGTTTATAGCGTGCTTTTACTATTGAGGAAAACAACTCTAAGCACGCTATAAACAGAAAAAGAAAGATTATTTGCGTCGCTTACCCGCAACGTCAAAGTTACCTTTGGATGTTCTAATTGTTATACCGTTACCGGTCATCATCTTCTTTACACTCTCAGACTTCATACCTGACTCTACGTCACGTATGCCAGTTGTACTACTGTCCATACAATAGAGAGTAATGATGATACCACACTGCTTGTTGCCAATAGCGAACGGCAACGTGCCAGTGGCGGGATTGTCAGAAATATCAAAGGTGTGTGTCACAAACACCGGCGCACTGTCCTTGGCTGGAAAAACGTAGTCGGTGGATGAGTAGTCGATGCCGTTGAACGAACTGATATAGGCATCGGAGTCATAGTTGCTGTATCCACTGAACATTACCTTAACGACCTTCAAGCCCTCGGGAATGTTGATGGTAAAAGGCACATTGGCAGAAAACTTCACGGCATTGTTGACACCTTTGGCATAACCCTTGCCCTTACTGTTGCTGATGGAGAAACCATTGGCATAGTTCCACTTTTCTGCTGAAGGTGAAGACTCGTAAGTACTCTGCGACATTTCATACATAGTAGCATCACCGGCAGAATTCTTTATGTCCATCTTCTGCTTCCATGCCGGATACTCCACTTTGATGACGTTCTCGCACCAACTGCCCAGATACTGATAGCTTGCACGGTTGCCAGCCATGAGCGATGTGGCTACGGGCAGACCCTTGCTGTCGGTAACGGGGTCTGTATCAGCATAATTATAGAGGAAACGGTAGAAAAGGTGAGGATAGTCGTTTGTATAGATAGCGAAGATTGGCTGGTATGCTTTCGTCTCGTCATAAGATGCGGTGGCTATCTCATATTCCGTATATGTATATGTCTTTCCGTTGTAAGTATATGAGCGTGACTTACCTCTATCCTTAAGTTTTTTGAAAAACTTCTGATATATAGCCTTGCCGCTCTCGCCTCCTATCTGAATAAAGCGTCCCCAGATGCTGCTGCCCTCTTTGTCGATGATGCGGCGGTCTTTGACACCTTCTGAGTTTGTGAAGTCCTCTATTGCCTTGCCTTCGATGCGGTGCTTATCCAGCCATTCCACAGCATTCGTGATACACTCCTGCAGTTCCTTCGAAGGGTCTTCTATGGTCATGAGATAACTGAGCAGTGTGGCCGACTCGCTGCCGCTTATTGATGGCAGTTCATGTGGGCGTCCCTCTGTAGGAAGAAAGTCGTTGGGGTCGTGCTGTGCACACCATGCCGCTTTTGTGCCATTGTCATCTACCTGACATTTGATAACGCACTGCAAAGCATTGTCGTAAGCAGCCTTGCACTGTTCACGCACATTCTCGTCAACCATATCTAAAAAGAAGCCCTTGTTACCGGCGATGTCGGCAAGTATCTTCATCATGTTAGTCATCAGGTCGTCATTGAATGTTATATAATTCTGATAACTATATTTGTCTGTAGAAAGAGGCCAGTATTGTCCCCATCCTCCGTTGAGTCCCTTGCCCGCCGTGATGATGAGATTGACGGCCCGCTGGAATGCAGTACGGTATTTCTCCACCTTGGTCTTTTGGTAAACGCGTGCGAGAAAACGCATCTCTTGCGTAGTGGCATAGTTGTCGAAACAAGAGTGCTCGCCCTTACTGCGCTGCAGTGCATTCAATTCGCTGGCAGTGAGTTTGTGCAACTGGTCATTCTTCATCCAGCCGCCGTTGTTTTTCTGAACTGACAGCACAATGTCGGCCACCTCCATAGCTTCGTCTGTTCCATACCAGTCATCGCCCATACCGCCCGAACATACGTTTGCCCAGGTCAGCGATGACAATGTTGCAGCTTTTGCACTAAAGGCAAAAGCGAGTGCCACGAGAATAACAGTAAAAATCTTCTTCATAATTTTTTATTTTTTTGATACATCATATTGTTGCAGATTTGTTTGTCTTCTTTTGGGCGACAAAATTAGCAAAAAATATTGATACCATCCATTTTCGTTAACATAAATTTAGAACTTTAATACAAAAACTCCCCTTCAGAATAGATATCCAAAGGGGAGTTGAAATTATATGCTAAATGCTGATTAGCAGAAAGCTGGAATTTCAAACCACTTAACGTAGCAGAAATCCTGACGGTGAGGCAAGTTGGCGTTCTTCGGGAACATACGCACGGCAGTCTTGAAGTTGCCGGCGTTGCTCATCTCGAGCTTGCCCTCGAATGTATAGTTGTTGCCCTCGTGACCAGTAACCTCCAACGGACGAACTCCAAATATGCGCTCCTCGCCGTTCTCGTCGATATGAACGCTTACAATCTCCATGCCGATGGCATCGTCCAGTCCCTGCTCGTTGACAACGAACTTCACTGTATAGTCAACACCTGTCATTGCGCCAGTAGCGGGGATGTCCCAGCTTGAAGACACAACGTTGATGGCATCCCAACGCTCTGCTACAGCTTCCTTCCACTGGGCTATTTCCTTGGCCAGCTTATTGTTCTCGGCGGCAAGTTTCTTGAAGCGGGCAGCCTCCTTGCAGTAGAACTTGCTATAGTAGTCGTCGAGCTGACGCTTCATGGTGTAGTGAGGAGCAATCTGTGCGATAGAGTTCTTAATTACCTTCACCCATCCTTCGCTATAGCCCTTCTCGTTCTTGTTGTAGAACAGAGGCACAATCTCATTCTCGAGCAAGCCATAGATTGTGGCAGCGTCGAGCTGATCCTGATAACCCTGGTTCTGATATGTACGCTTTTCGGTAAGTGCCCATCCAGCACCCTCGCGGTAGCCCTCAAGCCACCATCCGTCAAGCACTGAGAGGTTGACAACACCGTTCATCTCAGCCTTCTCACCTGATGTACCTGAAGCCTCGAGAGGACGAGTAGGAGTATTCATCCAGATGTCAACACCAGATACAAGACGGCGTGCGAGCATGAAGTCGTAGTCCTCAAGGAAGATAATCTTGCCGAGGAACTCAGGACGCTGGCTGATTTCATAGATCTTCTTGATGAGACCCTGACCGGCACCGTCGGCGGGATGAGCCTTACCGGCGAAGAGGAACTTGACAGGACGCTCGGGGTTGTTCACAATCTTGGAGAGACGCTCCAGGTCGGTGAACAGCAGGTGAGCGCGCTTGTAAGTTGCGAATCGACGGCAGAAACCGATGATGAGGGCGTTGCTGTCGATGCTCTCAAGCAGAGATACGACACGTGAAGGATCACCCTGGTTCTTCAGCCATGTCTCGCGGAACTGCTCGCGGATATACTTCACGAGCTTCTCCTTCAGTCCCTTGCGGGTCTTCCAGATTTCCACGTCATCCACGTTATAAATAGCCTCCCAAATATTCTGGTTGCTCTGGTCGAACATAAAGTTCTTGTCAAAATACTTACCGTAAAGGGTCTTCCACTCTGTGGCAGCCCATGTGGGGAAGTGAACACCGTTGGTTACGTAGCCAACATGGTTCTCCTCGGGGAAGTAGCCGTTCCAGATAGGAGCGAACATCTTCTGTGAAACCCATCCGTGGAGCTTTGATACACCATTTACCTCCTGACATGTGTTGCAAGCGAAGGTTGACATACAGAACTTCTCTGAGGGGTCATCAGGATTGGTGCGGCCCATACCGATGAACTCATCCCAAGAAATGCCGAGCTTAGAAGGATAGCCACCCATATACTTGCCGAAGAGTCCCTCGTCGAAGTAGTCGTGTCCTGCAGGCACGGGAGTATGAACTGTATAGAGTGAAGAAGCACGAACAAGCTCCATAGCCTGGTTGAATGTCAAGCCACTTTCAACATAGTCACAAAGACGCTGCAGGTTGCAAAGAGCCGCGTGACCCTCGTTGCAGTGATATACATCCTTCTTGATGCCGAGCTTCTTGAGCAGCAGCATACCACCGATACCGAGAAGTATCTCCTGCTTCAGACGGTTCTCCCAGTCACCACCGTAGAGAGAGTGAGTAATAGGCTTATCGAACTCAGAGTTCATCTCGTTGTCGGTATCAAGCAGATAAAGCTTAACACGACCAACATTAGCCACCCATACAGAAGCATGTACCTGATAGTTGGTGTAAGGAACGTCAACGACCAACGGATTACCGTTATTGTCATAAACACGCTCAACGGGGATTGAGTTGAAGTTCTGTGCCTCATACTTAGCAATCTGCTGTCCGTCCATGCTCAGTGTCTGAGTGAAATAACCGAAGCGATAGAGGAAACCGATGGCACACATATCCACGTTACTGTCAGAAGCCTCCTTGACATAGTCGCCGGCAAGCATACCGAGACCGCCAGAGTAAATCTTCAGTGCAGAGTGAATACCATACTCCATACAGAAATATGCCACAGAAGGACGAGTGCTATCTGGCTTGACATCCATGTACTCACGGAATGACTTATACACGCCCTGAATGCGCTTCATCAAATCCTTATCCTTAACAATCTCCTCCTTGCGATCGAAGCTCAGACGCTCCAGCAGGAGCACGGGGTTGTGCTTCACACTGGTGTAAAGAGCAGGATCGAGATCCCTAAACAAATCACGTGCCTCGAAATTCCAAACCCACCAAAGGTTGTGTGCAATCTCGTCGAGACACTTCAGCTCCTCGGGAAGTGTTGACTTAACAACAAGCTCCTTCCACTGTGGAGCACTTACATAATCAGCTTTAATTTTCATAAACTCTCAAATTTATTATGTGATTTCCAATAATTACTTCCTCGACTCCGCTTTGCGAAGTGCGATGTCATACGCCTCGTGGTAGTACTTGATGAACTCACTCCACAAGGCCTTCTTCGACAGTTTGTCAGCGGCAGAGCGGGCATCACTAACCTGTTTCTTGGTCATGGCAGAGAACTCTGCAACAGTGTCCTTTATGGCATCAGCCACCTCGGAGTAGTTGTAGTCGGTGCGGTGTATCACCTTCACGCCGTCCATTAACTGGCCCTCATGACCAACAGTACTATTTACCCACTGTCCGAAGCCGGCAAGGTCGGTGGTGATGCAAGGCACCTTGAATGCTATTGCCTCAAGCGGGGTATATCCCCAAGGCTCATAGTAAGATGGATATATGCAGAGGTCGTTGCCTAATACTATATCATAATATGTCATATTAAGGACACCGTCTCGACCGTCGAGATAACACGGAAGGAATATTACCTTCACATTCTCATCCTTACGATTGTGCATATCATAGAACTTCATCATTCCCAACACATTGTCGTGACTCATCTCATGTAGCCAGTGTGTCACCTGAGGCACTTCGAGCGGTGTGTCGAATTTCTTGCCAGACGCAAGACGTTCTATCAAATCCTGACGTGGCTCTCCCACCCAACCAGGAACTTCAATGAAAGCGAGAACTTTTTTCTTCAAATCCTTGTCTCTCAATAATCTGTTCATAGATTCGATATATACGTCAACACCCTTGTTGCGGAACTCATACCTACCACTTGTAGATACTATCAGAGTGTCATCGTCAAGCTGTTCGCCAAGCAATGCGTTTGCCACTTCCAACAGACGCTTGCGGGCAGCCTTGCGCTTCTTTGTGAATGTGGAGGCATTGGCAGGCACGAAACTATTGTCAAAACCATTCGGCAATACCACGTCAACAGGCTTGTCGAGCAACTCCACACATTCGCGGGCTGTAATCTCGCTCACAGTGGTGAAACAGTCGCAGTGGAAAGCAGTCTGCTTCTCAATAGAATGCTTGCTCTGCATATTCAGCTCTCCCGCCATCTGGTCGCCATTGTAAGCGAAAAGATAGTCATAAAGCGGCTTCATATTGCCGGCAATACTACGTCCGATGCTTGTGGCGTGGGTGGTGAAAATAGTCCCCACCTGCGGCAACTTGTTGTTGACGTAAAGCAATCCGAGTCCTGTCATCCACTCATTGGCATGATAGATGACCTTGTCCTTAGACGAAAGAGCAAAATTATAGTAACTCTCAACTACTAATGCGGCTGCATAAGAAAACATCGAAGCCTCATCGTAATCGCCATAAGCGTGAAGGCTGTCCACCTGATAATTTTCCCAGAGCCAGCCATAAATCTCGTTTTTCTTCTCAAAATACTTTTGGAAATCCACGAGAATAGCAATTGGATTTCCAGGTATAGTCCAACGTCCCACCTTGACATTAAGGCCATCTTCTGTAGCTTGTATTTTCCATTCAGCCAGAAGTTTGGAGTCTTCCTTGAAATAGGGGCACTCATTGTCTCGCCATACGTCAGGTCCTATGAAGAACACCTTATCCTGCATCTCCTGCTGAAGCGTATTGGCACGGGTCGAAAGCACGGTGTAAATACCACCTACTTTGTTGCAAACTTCCCAACTGGATTCGAATATATAATCCGGATTCATTTTCAACATTTTTTATTGTAATTTATCAAATCGAGCGCAAAGATAGATAAAAAATTCTTTATTTGCAATAAAAAAACAATAAAAAAATAAAAAAATGCGATTATATTGATTTATGTTTGCTATATTTGCACCCAAAAAGAAGAAATAATGAGAAAAAGACTGCTATTTATGACTTTTGTATTGTTCAATTTTTCGGCAATACTTGCCCAGAAATCGGACAAGCCATTTAAGGGTAGATTCGAGAACGAGGAATTTAAGGTATATCTCGTCCTCAATCTGCACGACCAGAACGTTAAAGTACCCGGTCAGGAAATCTATGGGGAGCTACCCGGCTACCTTGGCAAGCGCAACAACAGTTTCTGCTGGCTGATTACCGCATCCGAAGTGAAGTCAAAGTCAAAAGCAAACGTAGAGCTTATCAATGAATACGGTAGTGAAGACCTCTGTGCCACCCTCACACTCAAGGGCGACAGCATATTGACGCTCAAACAGGGTGAGGGAAGTGACATAAAGGTGCCAAACAAGGGGAAATGGCAGAAACTGCCATCGACACTTACATTCAAGAGGAAATAGAATGGTATTGCATCAGGTTGTCGAGCGGACTGCGCATAACCTTGCCCAAGGTATAGCCCTCGGCGGCTGCGGCTTCAGCGAGCAGGTCGCGATAAAAATAGGCTATGCTGCCCACAGCTCCCACAGTTAGTTCCTTACGACCATAGCGGTTGACATTGCGGCGGAAGTGTTCCCTGAAATTGCCGACAACAATTTCCCTAAGCGGCTCACAAGACAAGTGCTTGGCTATGAATGGCGAGAGAGATGCAAGGAAACGGTTGGCAAGCGGTTCCCTATATACCTTATTTATTATATATTGATAAGACATTCCGCTCTCCTCAAGCCACGCCTTCTTGATTTCTTCGGGAAGCAACCCCTTAAACACGGCATTCACAAACAGCTTACCAAGCACAGCCCCACTTCCTTCGTCACCAAGGATATATCCCAACGGAGGCGTGTTGGCAACGATTCTCTCGCCGTCATAAAGGCAACTGTTGGCTCCTGTACCCATTATGCAGGCAATTCCCTCACTCTTGCCGCATACAGCCCTCGCAGCCGCCAGCAAGTCACTAAACACATTCAAATTGTGACATTCAGGAAACACCCTCGCAAGAGCAGCCTCCATCTTAGCGGACATAAACTCGTTACATCCACTGCCATAAAAATACACCCCACCAGGACTCTTGCCGTCCAATTGCGGCAACAGTTCGCATCTCATCAGCTCACAAATAACCTCCTCCTGCTGATGTATGGGGTTCAGTCCCTGGGTGGTAATTCTCAAAACTTCATTTCCGTTTTCAGCCATAAGCCAGTCGGTATTGGTACTGCCACTGTCTGCTATCAAAATCATATTTTTCCGTTTTTTGGGTGTAAAGGTACAACTTTTTCCTGATAAATGCACATAATTTGAAAAAAAAGCGTAACTTTGCACAAAAAAAACAAGGAATCAACAAATAATGATGAAGAAAATTATCACAACCCTACTAATGGTTATCACCTGTGCACTCACCGCTAATGCCGTGCTGAAGGAGAAAGACCTTGAGAAGACTCTCTCCATACTGCGAATGGAACTAACCAACTCACACCGAGAGATGTCGCAGCGTGTGGAGATAAACAAGCAGAAAGCGGAGACCATGCGCAAGAGTCTTATCACCGTACTGCAAAAAAGCAACCAGAACGCCCTTATGCTTTATTCACAGAAGCAAGACTACGTCTTCGACCTGACATACGCCTGCCATGAGGCCACCGAGCAATACCAGACATTCAAGAAGTTCCAAGTGCCTTTCAAGTCGTATCTCGACAAAACCAACCTCGACATAGCCCGTTATGACAGCCTTATCGGCAGCCTCAAGCGAATGCCTGTGATGGTGCTTAGCGAGAAATCAAAGATTGACCGCAACGTGTGCCTCACTCTTGCCACCGACATTCGCAATATCCTTCAGGACAACTACGAGAGCACCCACGACTACATCAAGATATACGAAATGAGCGAGGCGCGCCTGAAGTCCATCAATGACTATGCCAACAAACGTTATGACGACATTCAGACAAGCATCTTCAAAAACGGTGGCGATGACTATATAAAGATCCTCAAACGACTTCCCTCCGCCATTTCCGAAACTACGGTAACAGTGGAGAAGAAATATTCGACTAACAGCCATTCACAGTGGGACAGCCGCATCATCATCACGCTCTTCGTGAGCATCATCTTCTACGGCATTGTCGCCTCTCTGCTCAACATACTGGCATTCAGGTACCTCCTGCCCAAGCGCATACAAACCGATGAATTCAGGAAAAAACGCTCATGCATCATATTTGCCACCACAACGGTGACCTTCGCCATTATAGTGGGCATCATTCGCGCCACCACCACTCAGAACTTCCTAATCATGGCAAGCGACTTGTTAGTGGAGTATGCCTGGCTTCTCGGCGTGATACTAATTTCGCTTCTTCTGCGCCTCAACGACCGCCAGATAAGGAGCGCCTACAGGATTTACAGCCCGTTAGTAGCTATTGGATTTATTGTTATTTCGTTCCGCATCATATTGATTCCCAACGAATTGGTAAATCTTATCTTCCCGCCCGTATTGTTGCTTTGCACAATATGGCAATGGATAGCCGTGAGACGACACAACCGCAATATACCGCGCTCCGACATGTTCTATACGTATATGTCGCTCGGCGTGTTCATTGCCTCTGTGGTAAGCTCGTGGATAGGATTCACCCTGCTTAGCGTGCAGATGCTGATATGGTGGATAATGCAGCTCACATGCATCCTCACCATAGCCTGCCTTAGCCGTTACATCACATTCTACGGCAAGCATCGCCGCTTAGACAGCAAACCCATCACCTCCACATGGGCATTCCACTTTGTCAAGCAGGCTGTCCTGCCCGTCATGGCCGTGATATCAGTTATGGTGAGCATCTACTGGGCAGCCGACGTGTTCAACCTCAGCGACCTTTGCTGGTCGCTCTTCACCAAGGATTTCATCAAACTTGAAAACCTCAACATCAGCCTTATGCGCATGGCTGTTGTGATGAGCCTATGGTATGTGTTCAATTATCTGTGCAACACTGCCCGCGCCTTGCTTCGCATGCACTTCGAGTTACAGGACCCGACTACAGTGGAGAGCCGTATGACTATGGCCAAGAACGTGCTTCAGGTACTCGTTTGGGGAGCATGGTTCCTCATCAGCCTTTCTATCCTCGACATCAGTTTCGCATGGCTTATGGTAGTCACGGGCGGTTTGTCAACAGGTATTGGTTTCGCCTCAAAGGACATCATCGAGAATATCTACTATGGCATATCGCTGATGACAGGTCGTATAAAGGTAGGCGACCTCATCGAATGCGACGGCATTAGGGGAAAAGTCGCCTCAATAAGCTACACAAGCACACTCATCGAAGCAGCAGACGGTTCGGTGATAGCCTTCCAGAACAGCCAGCTCTTCACCAAGAACTACAAAAACCTTACACGCAATCACGGTTTTGCGCTCTCGGTGATTATCTTTGGCGTAGGATATGGCAGCGACATCAATGATGCCTGTCGCAAGGTGGAGACAGCAGTCACTGCAATGCACCATCCTGGCATCGACTCAAACAAGCCGGTGAAAGCCGTGTTCATGGAGTTCGGAGACAGCAGCATAAACATAAAACTCCTCTCTTGGGTTGATGTCCTGCGCCAGGTTTATGTTGAGAGCGACATAAAGGAATGTATCTACAATACCCTGCTTGCCAACGACATCGAAATGCCGTTCCCGAAACGTGACGTGTATATAAAAAAGGAAGATTAAAATAAATTAACGTATAATATTTGCACATCTGAACAAATCGTTGTACCTTTGCAACGGTTTTAGGCGGAATTAGCTCAGTTGGTAGAGCATTGGCTTCCCAAGCCGAGGGTCGCGGGTTCGAGTCCCGTATTCCGCTCAATAATTAAATTATCTTAAAAATACCTCTTTTTTGATACAACCTATTTGTTTTTTTCGTAACTTTGCATCGAATTTGGGGATAATACACCCTATTAGGTTGATTTTCAGTTAGTTATAATAAAATAGGTATTTTTAAGATGAGACAATTAAAGATTCAGAAGAGTATTACAAACCGTTCGAGCGAGGCTTTGGACAAATATCTTGTAGAGATTGGTCGTGCGCCGCTTATCTCCATCGATGAGGAGATTGAGCTTGCACAGAAAATTCGCAAGGGAGGTCCTGAAGGCGAGCGCGCCAAGGACAAGTTGGTTACAGCCAACCTGCGATTTGTCGTGTCAGTAGCCAAGCAGTATCAGCATCAAGGACTTACTCTTACTGATTTGATTGACGAGGGTAACATTGGGCTTATCAAGGCTGCTCAGAAGTTTGATGAGACACGCGGTTTTAAGTTCATTTCATATGCGGTATGGTGGATTCGCCAAAGCATTCTCCAGGCCATAGCCGAACAAAGCCGTATAGTGCGCCTGCCCTTGAATCAGGTGGGTTCGCTCAACAAGATAAACCACGAAATTAACAAGTTCGAGCAGGAAAACCAGCGTCATCCCTCTGTGCAGGAATTGAGCCAGATGACCAAGCTCGACGAGGAGAAGATTGGTCAGAGCCTCATGGCCGACGGTCATCACGTATCAATCGATGCCCCTTTCCAGGACGGTGAGGACAACTGTATGCTCGACGTGATGCCAAGTGGCGAGGACAGCCGCACCGACCGTATGGTTGACCACGAATCAATGGCGATGGAGCTGAACAACGTGCTCAGCAAGGTTCTCAAGGACCGTGAAATTACCATTATCCGTGAATGCTTCGGTATTGGATGCCACGAAAAGGGTCTTGAGGAGATAGGCGACCAGCTCGGTCTTACCCGCGAACGTGTGCGCCAGATACGCGAAAAGAGCATTGCAAAACTGCGCGACAGCGGCAATGCAAAGATTCTCATGAAATATTTGGGTTAAAGCGCATGAAGAGCAGATGGGCGATAAACATATTAGTGCCGGGCATACTCGCATGTATGCCCGGCATTGTTTTTGGGGGTGTCAAGACCGACTCCCTCCTGCTTCATCGTGTATTCAATTACGCCAAGAACAACACAATGCAAGTCACCGATACCGTGCGCAACATATACCTGAAATACTATGTTGATGTACAGCGTCGCAATGCCTCGCTAATGCTCGTGCCCACACTTTACAACATCTCGCGTGGAAAGCGAGAGTTCGTGGGGGAATGTTACGGCACCATACGCTTCACTGACATAAAAAGCTACGACATACAGAAAAATATCCAACTGACCACCATACCGCACGGCAACCAGGTAATGCCAACAGTAGTTAGCTATATGATACCAGACATCTACGGTACAGACCTTATAGATGGCAATATCCTCTCTCCGTTCAGCAAGGACAACAAGAGGTATTATTCATATCGCACAACAAACATCAGCGACAGATACAGCATCCTCTCCTACCATCCAAGGGCGCACAACACCCAGTTGGTTAAAGGATTCGCACTTGTCAATATCACCACGGGACGCATTGTGAACACCAAGATTGTAGGTGAATTTGACATGATGGAGTTTTCCATTGACGTAGAGTTTGGGGACGCCAACACCAATCCCACCGTTATCCCCGTACGCACTACAGCCCGCACTTTATTCAAATTCACAGGAAACAAGATAAAATGCAACTATACCGCACTCTTCAACTGCATGAAGACTTTGCCCGACAGTATCGGCGACCAGAGAAGGGTTATGAACAATCTAAGACCCATACAACTTACTGCCACAGAAAGGGCACTCTATGACCAATATTTCGGCAACACCGACAGCATACCTAATGCACCTAAAAGCTCAGAAAACACTTGGCAGATAATCGGCAACCACATATTAAACAGTCACGGTTCCTCAACGGACAAGGCCTCAGTGAGACTGTCACCACTGCTAAACCCTCTGTATTTCAGCTATAGCGGAAGAAGAGGTGTCTCTTACCACTTGAAAATGGGAAGCACACTGTGGTTTGACGACAACAAGCACATATCTTTCTCACCACGTTTCGGATATAACTTCAAAATCAAACAGTTTTTCTTCCAAACACCGCTAAGATACACCTTCAACAACAGACATGACGGATGGATTGAGACAAACGTTGCTAACGGAAACCGCATCACCGCTCACGACCTGCCTGACTATTATAATGACTTTAATACAAAACTTTCGGTAAACTACCGTATCGGAACGGTGGTGGTGACTCCATCGCTGATGTACCACCGACGCACTTCTGTTAATGCCGAAGCATTGAGCATTGAAGACAAAAACACGATATACAGCAGCTTTGCACCATCATTGCGCATCGCTTACACACCATCATTAAAAATGCCCACATTTTCAGCCCTTTACGAACGTTGCGTTAAAGGAATCATTAATTCCAATATGGAATATGAGAAAATGGAGTTCGACATATCATACACGAGACGACTACAATCATTGAAGACGCTCAACCTGCGCTCTGGGTATGGTTTCTACTCCAACCGCAACACAATGTATTTCATCGACTATACCAATCTGCATGAGAACTATCTTCCCGACGGATGGGAAGACGAATGGACAGGTGAGTTTCAGTTGTTGAAAAGCGAATGGTACAACTCCTCGCGATTCTATTTCAGAGCTAACGCCTCGTATGAGTCACCACTGTTGTTCCTGACGTTTACTCCATTCATAGGTAAACATCTTGAGGCAGAACGTTTGTATGCCAGTTTTCTACTGCTCGGTAACACGCGACCTTACACTGAATTGGGGTACGGATTCAAGTCACAATACTTTTCCATCGGACTCTTCGGCAGTTTCCTCAATACCAGTTTCCAAGACATAGGATGCAAGTTCACCATAGAGTTGTTCAGGAAATGGTGAGAATATACAAATCTCTAATTAGTAACTTCAAAATTGTAATTTCTATAATCTAAATATAACATGACATCACTAACGGTTTATAAGGCAAGTGCAGGCAGCGGAAAGACCTTTACGCTTGCCACTGAATACATAAAACTGCTGATAGCAAACCCTCAATGCTATCGAAGCATCCTCGCTGTAACCTTTACTAACAAGGCCACTGAGGAGATGAAGATGCGCATACTCAGCCAACTCTACGGCATATCACGTGGACTTGATGATTCTGACGCATACCTCGACGTTGTGAGCGGTTCACTCGCTATGCAACCGCGCGAGGTAAGACGGCGAGCAGAAACCGCCCTCAACCTATTGCTCCACCACTACAGCAACTTCCGTGTGGAAACCATTGACTCGTTTTTCCAACGAGTGCTTCGCAATTTGGCACGCGAACTTGACCTCACAGCCAACCTTCGCATCGAACTGAACGACTCTGAGGTTGAGGATTTGGCGGTGGATGAACTCATAGCCTCACTGCGCATGGACGATGAGCTGATGAAATGGATTCTCGACTATATCCACGACAACATAAAAGACGACAAGACATGGAACGTTATCACGCCTCTGAAGAAATTCGGCAAGACCATCTTCCGGGACTTTTACAAGGCTGAGAGTAATAGACTCGCCGAAGCCACCCGCAACCCCGACTTCTTCCGCAAATATATAAATACAATTAGGGAGGAGGCTGACAAGTCGCGCTCGTTCTTTAAGGAGGTGGCGGAATCTTTCTTTGACGTGCTCAACCAAAACCAACTTGATATAAGCGACTTCTCTTATGGCGCAGGAGGAGTGCCTGGTTTCTTCATAAAGTTGCGCGACATGACATCACTTGACAAGGCTATTGGTTCGCGCATCACTGCGGCATCGCTCGATGCCGGGAAATGGGTATCCAAGAAACATCCTCGATATGCAGCCTTGCAAATCATCATCAACAAAGAGCTGATGCCAATACTTAATTACGGAATTGAAGAATTTCCGGCAAAATACAGTAGATATTGCAGCGCACTGACCACACTGCGCCATATCAACGAACTAAGACTGTTAGGCAGTATTGAGCGCAAGGTACGCGAACTGAATGAGGAAGCTGGACGATTCCTTCTCAGCGACACACAGCAATTGCTGCACTCGCTCATCAACGACGCTGACTCGCCATTCATCTTTGAAAAAATAGGGACAATTCTCGAACATATCATGATTGACGAATTTCAGGACACGAGCACAGTGCAGTGGGCAAACTTCAAGGTATTGCTAAATGAGTGCATGAGCCATCAGGAGTCTTCAAACCTTATTGTGGGAGACGTAAAACAGAGCATCTACCGTTGGCGGTCGGGCGACTGGCGACTACTCAACAACATACAGTCGGAATTTCCAAATGCCAAGAACAACTTGCGAATAACCACCCTTGACACCAACTATCGCTCACAAGGCAACGTGGTGACATTCAACAACGCCTTCTTCAGTGCCGCTGCCAAGATTGAATGTGACAATCTCAGGAACAATTGCCCTGCCATGGCCGACCAACTTCAGAAAGCATACAACGACGTGGAACAAAAGTTAAGGCCAGACAACAAGGGAAACGGAGAGGTGGTCATAGAGTTGATGCCAAAGGATGCTGATGAGGAAGACATGATGCAACGTATAGAGGAGTGCATAGATAGCCTCATAGCAAACGGCACGCCACTGAAGAGCATAGCCATCCTTGTACGCAAAAACGACACAATTGCCAACATCGCCCAACACTTTGCCGCGAGCCGCCCCGACTTCCATATCGTAAGCGACGAGGCTTTCCGTCTTGATGCCTCCGTGGCAGTTAGGATAATCATCAACGCACTTCACCTCCTGACTCATCCTGAAGAACAGCTCACGCAAGCCATACTGGTTAAACTATACTACAAGGCGGTGGCCACCCCTGATGCCACAGACAACGACCTGCTGCTCACCAATGAACCACTTCTCAGTCAGTTACCTGCGGAATACACAGCAAATATGGAGAGCCTGTCGGCAATGCCTCTGTATGAACTCGTGGAGAAAATCTACAGAATATTCAGTCTTCGCATTATACAAGGTGAATCCGCCTATATATGTGCATTTTATGACCATCTGTCAGACTTCCTTTCCAATAACCCGGGAAATATCGACGCATTTGTTAACGAATGGAACAATAGTATATGCAAAAAGACCATAACCGTGAGCGCACAGGACGGCATACGCATACTGTCAATCCACAAGAGTAAGGGACTGGAATTTGACAACGTCATAATCCCATTCTGCGACTGGCTCAACGAGATGAATGGCACACAGATATGGTGCTCGCCCAAGGTGAAGCCGTTTGACGAACTGCCGTTCCTTGCTGTTAATTACAAATCTGAACTACAGAACACTATCTACGCCGATGACTACTTCATCGAAAAGAGCCAAAATACCGTTGACAACCTCAACCTGTTATATGTGGCATTCACGCGTGCCGTCAGCAACCTGTATGTATTCAGCCAGCGAGACCAGGCATCGTCACGACGTGCATATCTCATTGAAAACACGTTGGCGGCAATATCCAAGACTCTCGACGGGGCTGAGTTGTCTGGACAAGCGAACAAGGAGGATGTGCTGTGTTTCAAGTTTGGCTCACGCCATATAACAGGGAAAAAGACTGAGAAGAAATCACTCAACGTTCTCAACCAACCGTCAGTGCCCGAAACCGTAGATTTGAAAGAATACGACTCGAAGGTGGAATTCAGACAAAGCAACAAAAGCCGCGAGTTTATCTCTGGCGATGACGATGGGAAATCAAACGGTTACCTCAAGATAGGATGCATACTCCACAGCGTGTTCTCCACAATAAACACCATTGACGATGTGGATAACGCGTTACTTCAACTCGAGCAGGACGGATTGCTATATGACGAGACATTCAACAGAAAAAGCATTGTCAATATGCTCCACAAGCGTCTCACCCATCCAAAAGTGTCGGAGTGGTTCGCCCCGGGGAAAAGGGTCTTCAACGAATGTGAAATACTGTGCGTGGATCCTGATACGGGATTAGTATCACAACAACGTCCCGACCGTGTCGTGTATGACGGCACCTCAATGACTGTGATTGACTTTAAGTTCGGTCAGCCACGCGAAGAATACCACGAACAAGTAAGGGGGTACATGAACCTGCTTAAATCCATGGGCTACCAAAATGTAAAAGGGTATCTGTGGTTCGTATATTCCAACAAGATAGAAGAAGTTAAATAAGTAAGATATATGAAAACATTTCTTGAATATGTAGCTGAGGATATCATATCTAAATATGGAACTGACCTCGCTCACACCGCCATAGTGTTTCCCAACAAGCGTGCATCACTCTTTCTCAACGAGTATCTGGCGAGACTTGCGGGAAAGCCGATATGGAGTCCTGCATATATTACCATCAGCGACTTGTTTCGCAAACATTCACAGTTAGTTGCAGGCGATTCCATAAAGTTAATCTGCGACCTTCACAAGACTTATGTCGAGGTGACAGAATCAGACGAGACACTCGACCATTTCTATGGTTGGGGACAGGTGATGCTCGCCGACTTTGATGACCTGGACAAGAATATGGCGGATGCCTCGAAGGTATTCTGCAACGTGCGTGACCTGCATGAACTCGACGACGTTTCCTACCTTTCCGAAGAACAAGTGGAATCACTGAAGCAGTTCTTCAGCAATTTCAGCGAGGACAAGACCACTGAACTCAAACAACGGTTCCTCAAGATATGGAGCCGCTTCCACGACATCTACCGCCTGTATAACGAAAGGCTTGCTTCGCAAGGACTTGCTTACGAGGGAGCGTTATACAGACAGGTGGTAAACAACCCTGATGTACATTTTGAATACGAGCGTTATGTCTTCGTTGGATTCAACGTACTCCAGCGTGTGGAGCAGCAACTCTTCTCCCGACTGCAGAAGGAAGGCAAGGCCAAGTTCTATTGGGACTTTGACGACTATTACATAAAGACAGAGGCTGGTCACTATATTTCCACCTACCTGCCATATTTTCCCAACGAACTTGACATGTCCAACGGCGATATATACCGCAACTTCAGCCGTCCCAAACACATTACCTTTGCCTCTTCCACAACCGAGGACATTCAGGCACGGTATGTAAGCCAGTGGATGGACAATGAAGAACGCATAGCCGACAAGCGAGAAACAGCCGTGGTTATGTGTGACGAGTCGCTGCTCCAAAGCGTAATTCACTCGATACCCGACAAGGTGAACAGCGTGAACGTGACCACGGGCTATCCGCTTGCCCACACTCATTTTGCCTCACTGCTCGAAGACATTGCCGCACAACATCCCGAGAAGTTCACCAACCTCCAACTGCTCGACTGGGCCATTGCCATGCTAAAGCTAATGGCACAAGGACAAGACAATTGCGATGAGGGACAAGACAATACCGACAAGCAGTTTATTGCCGAAGCCCTGTTCCGTACATATTCTGTCGTTAACCGCCTTTCAGAGCTTGTTAAGTCGGGTGACCTCAACGTTGATCTCCGCACACTGATGCGCCTATATGGCGAGATTGTACGAGTGACAAACATACCGTTCCACGGAGAACCAATAGTGGGAGTGCAGATTATGGGAGTGCTCGAGACACGCAACATCGACTTCCGTCATCTGCTCATCCTCTCGTGCAACGAGGGCAATATGCCCAAGGGAGTCAACGACACGTCATTTATACCATACAGTGTGCGCAAAGCCCACGGCATGACCACCATTGACAACAAGGTGGCCATCTATGCCTATTACTTCTACCGTCTTCTGCAGCGTGCCGAGGATGTGACCATTGTATATAACAATTCCGCCGATGTGACCTCCACCGGCGAAATGAGCCGTTTCATGCTCCAAATGCTGGTTGAAAGCAGTCAGGACATAAAGCGTGTGAACCTTTCCCTCCCACAGACAGTCACTGTGATTTCTGCCAGTGACGCCAAGAAAGACGAAGAGGTTATGAGACGGCTACATGCCCGTTTCGACAAGACCTTAAACGAGGAACAAAAAACGGCACTCTTCACGCCAAGCTCTATCAATATATACCGCAGTTGTGCGAAGAAATTCTACTACCGCTATGTTGCGGCAATAGTGGAGCCTGATGACGATATCGATGACGGGACAATAGATGCCCCAACATTCGGCGACATCTTTCACAATGCCGCACAAACGATATACGACAGAATCATATCTGTTTATGGCTCAACGATTACCAAGGAAACATTACATAAACTCTTGAAGGCTGACGATTATATACGTGGAGTCATCAACGACATTATGCATCCCATCAACGGCATTCAACTTATCAACGCAAGTGTAATCTTCACATATATCAAACAACTTATCCAACTTGACCTGCGCCTTGCTCCTTTCACCATCATCGGACTGGAGAAAGGGGTGAGCAAGAGGATAATCGTCAACACTCCAAATGGAAAGGTGGAAACCACAATTGGCGGTCGCATCGACCGTCTCGACTGCATCTTATGTGAAGACGGGGTGCAGCGCATTCGAGTGGTAGATTACAAGACGGGCAGCAACAACAAAATCAAGGATAGCTATATACTTCAAGCTTTCACCTACTCACTGCTTGTTGATGAGTCGCCGACATTCAACCCAGGCAAACTGCAGGTAAGCCCTGCCCTACTCTACATACAGCATGCCGCCGGTGAGAATTTCGACCCTACGATTGTATATGAGAAAAAGAAGGTGACCGACATCTCTGAATATCGCGACGCGTTTACTGAATCCATACACGAAACAATTGCCGAGATATTCAATCCCGGTATATCGTTCAGTTGCACGACGGATATAAAAGAATGTGCCTACTGTCCCTATCACTCCCTTTGCGGAGCCACACAGGGATAGTGGGCACATCCGCCCTCACCTATCAGGCGCGAAGTATTTTCAACTTATACACGTTTCCCGCCTCGATGTGCATCACCCTTCGTATGTCATCGTCATCGGGGGATATTGCAATCGCAACATGCCCCATAGTGCGGCGGAGGTTTATCTCTGCCAAGGTAAGTCTGCCACCTTCAACCACCATCATGTCTATACCAAATGGACCGACGTATGTTATTTTGCCTGTCATACAGTCAATCACCTTGGATATAAAGCCGTCAAGCTCTCCGAGTGGAATGTATTTAGATATAACACCTCTCTTAACCTTCTCTGTTGCAAGCAGATTACCTGTATATGCTCCATTAATTGTTTGAAATAATGAGAGTCCTATATATTCCACATTTCCCTCTACGTCTCGATAAAATTCCAGTCCGAAATCCAACACCTTATTATAATAAGGCTCCACCATAACCGACTTTTGGGCAGCTATGGTATTGCGCAACCATCCGAGGGTATGCTCGTCAATAGTGTCGGCAAGGAAACGGATGCCTCTTCCGCTACAGCTCCACGGAGCCTTCACCACCACCTTATTATATTTATAAATAAGTTCAAGCACATCATTTATTTTCTTACATTCGTATGCCTCGTATATACCCAAGGAATTGAAAAGAAGCATTGAAGTGCTACGGTGCGACTCCCGGCGAATGTCACCAAGCACTCCGGCATCCGGGAGCAACTCAGGAGCAACACCTCTCTTCGACAAGGAATAAGCCAACGCCCTGTCCCATCCCCATGGGTCGATGCCAGCAAGAGAATGTTCACGCAGTTCAGAGGCCTCAACAAAATGTACCTCGGCAAAATGCCGCTGACAGTATTTAGCCACTTGTTGGCAAAGTCGCATGTATGCCATCGACGCATGGGCAATATCATCCACCAATACCACATCACCATCACTTGCCCACAACGCAGGCAGGAAATCGAGCGACGAACGCAATGCACGAGCGGCATGCGGTGGTGTGAAGTTGTCTAAATCTGCGGCCAGAGCCAAGTCATGACCAGGATTGAATATATGTAATGTTTTAGCCATAAAAAACTCTTAATTGCTTGTTGAAATCAGTAAAAATACCATAAAAATTGGCAAAATCACCTTTTCGGCGGCAAAATTACAATTTTTTTTTGATATTTTGCCATATAGACTTTGCAAATTACAAATAAATTCGTAACTTTGTGGCCAAAATAGAAGAAGTAAGGATAAAATGGAAGAATTCTTCAGAACACATACCTATCTGGTGGAGCACACCAATGCTGCTGTTCGCAGGACACTGATGGACGAAATAAATTGGAATGACCGCCTGATTGGCATCAAGGGTACCAGAGGCATCGGCAAGACAACATTCTTGCTTCAGTATGCCAAGGAGAACTTTGACGTCAATGACAAGAATTGCCTGTATGTGAACATGAACAACTTCTACTTCCAAGGTCGGGGCATTGCAGACTTCGCCGGCGAGTTCTATCGCGAGGGAGGCAGGGTGCTGCTTATCGACCAAGTATTCAAGCATCCTGAATGGAGTCCGGAACTGAGAAAGTGCTACGACCTCTACCCCGGCTTGAAGATAGTGTTCACAGGGTCGAGCGTGATGAGACTGAAAGAGGAAAACCCGGAGCTCAATGGCATCGTGAAAAGCTACAATCTCAGGGGATTCTCGTTCAGGGAGTTTCTAAACCTGAAGACAGGCAGCTGTTTTACTCCCTATACATTGGACGAAATCCTTAACAACCATGAGCGCATCGTCAAGGATATACTCCCCAAGGTGTCGCCGCTCATGTATTTCCAGGACTACCTGCATCATGGATTCTACCCATTCTTTCAGGAAAACCGCAACTACTCGGAAAACCTTCTTAAGACCATGAACATGGTCACTGAGGTGGATATCCTGTTGATAAAACAAATCGAACTGAAGTATCTTACTAAGATAAAAAAATTGTTCTACCTACTGGCACTTGAGGGCAACAAGGCTCCGAACGTGAGCTGGTTGGCTCAGGAGATTGAGACGAGTCGCGCAACAGTTATGAACTATATAAAATACCTGGCTGACGCACGTCTCATCAATATGATTTACCCCCCTAATTTCCAGTTCCCCAAAAAGCCGTCAAAGGTGATGATGCACAACTCAAACTTGATGTACGCCATCTACCCCATAGCGGTAAAAAAGCAAGATGTGATGGAGACTTTCTTCGTCAACACAATGTGGAAAGACCACAAGGTGAACCAAGATCCCAAGAACGACTTCTATACCGTTGACAACAAACTGCGGTTCAGGGTCTGCGACGCAAAGGAATCAGACAGGAAACGCCCGAACAATGATTTCATCTATGCAAGGTTTAATACCGAGGTGGGACGTGGCAATCAGATACCACTGTGGTTGTTGGGGTTCCTCTATTAAAATTAAGAATTAAGAATTAAAAATTAAGAATTAAGAATTAGGATATTAATCATTTAATTTATCTATAATTAAAAAATGGCTAAAGAAAAGAAATTTATCACTTGTGATGGTAATGAGGCTGCTGCTCACGTGAGCTATATGTTCTCAGAAGTAGCTGCAATCTATCCTATCACACCGTCATCTCCAATGGCGGAGCATGTTGACGAGTGGTCTGCCCGCACCAGAAAGAACCTCTGGGGACAGACAGTAAGTGTACAGGAAATGCAGTCGGAAGGCGGTGCCGCCGGTGCCGTTCATGGTTCGCTGCAGGCTGGTGCTCTCACCACCACCTTTACAGCGTCTCAGGGTCTGCTGCTCATGATTCCTAACATGTATAAGATTGCAGGTGAGCTGCTGCCTTGCGTGTTCGACGTGTCGGCACGTACTCTGGCTTCTCACTCTCTCTGTATCTTCGGTGACCACATGGACGTTATGGCATGCCGCCAGACTGGTTTTGCCATGTTCTGCTCTGGTTCTGTTCAGGAGGTTATGGACCTTACAGCAGTGCCCCACCTCGCCACTCTGAAGACTTGGGTGCCCTTCGTCAACTTCTTCGACGGATTCCGCACCTCTCACGAGTATCACAAGATTGAGGTTATGGACCAGGAGGACATCCGTCCTTTGGTTGACCCCGCTGACATCAAGGCATTCCGCGACCGCGCTCTTTCTCCTGAGCGTCCTGTTACCCGTGGTACTGCCGAGAACCCCGAGACATTCTTCACCCACCGTGAGGCTTGCAACCAGTACTACGACAAGGTGCCTGAGGTTGTTGAATACTACCTCGGCAAGATCTCTGAGATCACCGGTCGTGAATATCACCTTTTCAACTACTATGGTGCCGAGGATGCTGAGAATGTCATCATCCTCATGGGTTCTGCCACCGAGGCTGCCCGCGAGGCTATTGACCACCTGCTCAAGGAGGGCAAGAAGGTTGGTATGGTGAGCGTTCACCTCTATCGTCCGTTCTCTGTAAAGCACCTCATCGCTGCCGTACCTAAGAGCTGCAAGCGCATCGCCGTGCTCGACCGTACAAAGGAGCCGGGAGCTGAGGGTGAGCCTCTGTATCTCGACGTGAAGAGCGCATTCTATGACGTGGAGAACCGTCCTCTCATCGTTGGCGGTCGCTACGGTCTTGGTTCTTCCGACGTTACTCCAGCCAAGATTATCTCTGTATTCAACAACCTCGAGTTGCCCGAGCCAAAGAACCACTTCACTGTTGGTATCGTTGACGACGTTACATTCACTTCTCTCCCAGAGGTTGAGGAGATGGCTCTCGGCGGACAGTCTATCCAGGAGTGCAAGTTCTTCGGTCTGGGTGCCGACGGTACTGTTGGTGCCAACAAGAACTCTGTTAAGATTATCGGTGAGAACACCGACAAGCACTGCCAGGCTTACTTCTCTTACGACTCTAAGAAGTCGGGTGGTTTCACTTGCTCTCACCTCCGTTTCGGCGACGAGCCAATCCGCTCTACATATCAGATTACCACACCTAACTTCGTGGCATGCCATGTTCAGGCCTACCTGCACATGTACGACGTTACACGTGGTATCCGTCAGAACGGTTCATTCCTTTTGAACACCATCTTCGACGGTGAGGAGCTCATCAACTTCATCCCCAACAAGGTGAAGCGCGTATTCGCCCAGAAGAACATCAAAGTATATTATATCAACGCCACCAAGATTGCACAGGAGATTGGTTTGGGCAACCGCACCAACACTATCCTCCAGTCAGCATTCTTCCGCATCTCTGAGGTTATCCCCGTTGACCTTGCCATCGAGCAGATGAAGAAGTTCATCGTGAAGTCTTACGGCAAGAAGGGTGAGGACGTTGTCAACATGAACTATGCTGCCGTTGACCGCGGTGGTGAGTACAAGGTTCTCGCTGTAGATCCCGAGTGGGCTAACCTCCCCGACGACGCTGTTAAGGAGGATGACGCTCCCGCATTCGTTAAGGAGCTCGTTCGTCCTATAAACGCTCAGGCCGGTGACCTGCTGAAGGTTTCTGACTTCGTTAAGCACGACACTGTCGATGGTACTTGGATGACCGGTACTGCACAGTATGAGAAGCGTGGTGTAGAGGCATTCGTTCCTGCATGGAACTCAGCCAACTGTATCCAGTGTAACAAGTGTTCTTACGTTTGTCCTCACGCAGCTATCCGTCCGTTCGTTCTCACCGACGAGGAACTCGCTGGTGGATATGAGGGTGCATCTCTTGAGATGAAGGCTCCTGCCGCCATGAAGGGCATGCACTTCGTTATCGAGCCATCTGTTCTCGACTGTCTCGGTTGCGGCAACTGTGCAGATGTCTGCCCGGGCAATCCTAAGCTCGGCAAGGCCCTCACCATGGTTCCATTCAATCCAGACAATGCCGACATGCAGAAGGAAGCTGCCAACTGGACATACCTCACAAAGAAGGTTACCAGCAAGCAGGATCTCGTTGATATCAAGAGCAATGTGAAGAACTCTCAGTTCGCACAGCCTCTGTTTGAGTTCTCTGGAGCTTGCTCTGGTTGCGGTGAGACACCATACGTCAAGCTGATTTCTCAGCTCTTCGGCGACCGTGAGATTATCGCCAACGCTACCGGTTGTTCTTCAATCTATTCTGCATCTATTCCTTCTACACCTTACACCACCAACGCCAAGGGTCAGGGTCCAGCCTTCGACAACTCTCTGTTCGAGGACTTCTGCGAGTTCGGTCTCGGTATGGTGCTCGGTAACAAGAAGATGAAGGAGCGCGTTGAGAAACTGCTCGGTGAGATGCTCGAGAGCGACAAGGTTTCTGAGGAATACAAGGAAGCTGCCCGCGAGTGGATTGCCGGCAAGGATGACGCTGATGCATCTAAGGCTGCAGCTGCTAAGCTTAAGCCACTGATTGCCGAGAGCGCAGCCAAGGGTTGTCCTGTATGCCAGGAGCTTCAGACCCTCGACCACTATCTCGTAAAGCGCAGCCAGTGGATTATTGGTGGTGACGGTGCTTCTTACGACATTGGTTACGGCGGTCTCGACCACGTTATCGCCAGCGGTGAGGATGTGAACATTCTCGTTCTCGATACCGAGGTTTACTCTAACACCGGTGGTCAGGCTTCAAAGGCTACTCCTCTCGGTGCTATCGCACAGTTTGCTGCACAG
>JALERP010000030.1 GCA_022764085.1 Prevotella sp. | reverse complement strand
GAGAACACAGAGCCTTCGGGCAGATGAAATCATGCGCAGCCCTCTATGATCTCTAAATGCCTTGGCATTCAGTCTCTTTCCTAATATAAATACTCTTAATCTCTTAAACTCTGTGGTTCAAAATTACTTCCGAAACTTGAGTTGTTTATTAATACAGAATTCCTAATTCACAATTTGCCGTCATCGATTGCCGGTAGCATCATTTAAACCACAGAGATAAAGAGAAAAAGAGATTTTTGTTTATATAGAGTAGGTCGCAAGCGACGGAGAACACAGAGCCTTCGGGCAGATGAAATCATGCGCAGCCCTCTATGAGTTCTAAATGCCTTGGCATTCAACCTCTTTCATTAGTATAAATACTCTTTATCTCTTAAACTCTGTGGTTCAAAATTACTTCCGAAAGTTGAGTTCCTAAGTATATTGAATCCTCGACAGACCCTCGGCGATTTGCTCCACACCCTGCTGAAGGGGCTTCTGTACCATTGCCTTGACGAAGGGATTGAGGTCGGCCTCGGCGGTCACCTTCATCTTGCTGGTGGTTTCGGTTACGGGGAGCATCTGAATCCATACATAGAAGGGGACGGGCGACTGCTCCGTCTGGAACTTTATGCACTTGGGTTCTTCACGGTCACACACTGCGAGCTTGATGTATCCCACCGGGTCAACAGTCATGCTGACGTGGTCGCGGTCGAACTCCATATCACTAATCTTGTCCTCGGGAATGCGGTCCATCACCTTGGATATGTTCTCAAGGTTGCTGAGCATGTCATATACCGCCTGCTGAGGATAGGGTATCTGCTTTATAGAACTTTCAAATCTTGTCTTTCCCATATTTATTATTCAAGTTTCTGATGTACTCAATGTTTTGGTAGTTAAGGAGTTAAGCCATTAGTATTGAGCATTGGATTTAAGTGCAAAGACATTTAATCGTATGTACATTTGGCTTAACTCCTTAACTCCTTAACTCCTTAACTCCTTAATATCCATTTCACTTTCCCCAGTTCCCCGGGTCCTTGCGCCACTCGTGGAGCACTGCCACATCCTCGGGCTTGATATATCCTGTGGCGGCAGCCACCTCAACCACGTGGGCATAGTCGCTGATGGTGACGAGCTTCACACCGGCATTGCCGAATGCCTCCTCGGCCACGGGGAAGCCATAGGTGTAAGAAGCCACCATACCTACTACCTCATATCCGGCTGCACGCAAGGCATCAACTGCCTTCAGACTGCTTCCGCCTGTAGAGATAAGGTCCTCTACTACTACCACCTTGGCACCTGCGGGCAGTTCACCCTCGATAAGGTTGCCCATACCATGGTCCTTGGGTTTGCTGCGCACATACACAAAGGGTTTGCCCAACTGGTCGGCCACGAGAGCACCCTGGGCAATTGCACCAGTGGCAACACCTGCCACTGCCTCAGCCTCGGGGAAGTTCTCCTGGATGGCATGGCACAACTCGATTTTCACGAATGTGCGGAGGTCGGGGAACGAGAGGGTCTTGCGGTTGTCGCAATAGATGGGCGACTTCCATCCTGATGCCCATGTGAAAGGATTTTCAGGCTGCAGTTTGATAGCCTTTACATTCAGCAGTTTCTCTGCGAAAAGTTTCTTTGTTGCTTCCATTTTTATACTATTATATTGTTGTTTTCATTTCATTCTGCAAAAATAATCAATCTTTGGCGAATGACGCAGAAAAGAAAGTTAAAATTGCATAATTTGCCGATGTATTACGGTTTTGTCATTCCCAAAGTGAGAATTGTAAACCTTGTGCCGCTTGTTTTGCCACTTATCTCGCGCATACAAGCCGACACGGTGGCACCGGTGGTGAAGATGTCATCCACAATAAGGACGTGACGTGACGAGAGTGGCTCACTGTCGGTCAAGATAAACGCTCCATCAACATTTGCCATGCGCTCAACGCCGGAGAGGGTGGTCTGACTGCCTGCGAAACGGACACGCCGGAGAGACTTGCTGTCAACGGGTATGCCCGTGACCTCGGATATGCCCTCGCATATCATCTCGCTTTGGTTGAAGCCACGCTGGAGGCGCCGCCTACGGGTGAGGGGCACCGGCACCATCATATCCACTCCATCGAAGAACCCTCGCGGCGCGAGAACTTGCGCGATATGGCGTCCCATAAGCACACCGATATCCGCCCTACCCCGATATTTCAACTTATATACAAGACTTGACATCGGACTACTGGGATGAAAATCAAACAAGGCATTAGCCCTAACCACATCGCCACGTCCCTTCAGGCAGTCAACCATACGGTTGTCGGCAAAGTTGATGAAAACGCCATCCATTGGATTAGACAACAGACAATGACCGCAAACCACAGCCTCGCCCTTTTGCAGCCTATTGTTGCACACTACACAACGGCGGGGCAGGAAAAAGTCAGCAATCAGGCTCAGGCATTTCATCGCAATCAAAGCTCCCATCGCAGTCAATGCACCGCCGGATTATATGATAATCAAATCCCCGGGACATGGCATATTTCACCAACTTCATATTCACCTCATAGTCGGTGTCGGCCTTTATACCGCGCCGCTTGGCCTTGAGCAAGTCAATGAGCACCGACATGTATTCGCTGTCATCTACCTCGTCGAGCACCCTTTGACGGATATCGCCGTCAATATGCTTGGCCCACAAGCCCTGCTCCACCTTGCGGCGGCCCCACTTGTTGTATCTTATCTTGTCGTTGACGAAAGCGCGGGCATAACGCTCGTCGTCCACGAACTTTGCATTTCGCAGATATTCCATGACGCGCTCACGGTCGGATTCATCCACCTCCCACTTTCGCATCTTCTCGTTCAACTCGTATTCGCAGTGCTCAGCGGAGGCGCAAAGAGCCGTGAGCCGCTGCAATGCCATTTCGTATGTCATAGTCTCGTATTTTTTTATATTATTTATTCAAGTTTCGCATTTGCTCAACTTTTTGGAAGTTAAGGAGTTAAGGAGTTATCGCTCCCTTTGGTCGCTAGGAGTTAAGCCATTAGTTTAGAGCCTTGGATATAAGCGCAAATACATTTGGCTTAACTCCTTAACTCC
>JALERP010000017.1 GCA_022764085.1 Prevotella sp. | reverse complement strand
CTGTGTAGCTTACAAGCCCAACCTCGCCTTCTACGAGGCTTTTGGCGTGAAAGGAATGATTGCCTTCGAGAAGACAGTCAACTATCTCAACAAGTATTACCCCGACCACTTCATCATTGCCGATGCCAAGCGCGGCGACATAGGCAACACTTCAAAGATGTATGCCCGCACATTCTTCGAGGAATATGATGTTGACGCCCTCACCGTCGCCCCATATATGGGCGAGGACAGTGTTACACCATTCCTTGGCTACGAGGGCAAATGGGTAATCCTTCTTGCTCTCACCAGCAACAAGGGCAGCAATGACTTCCAGTTGACGACCTCCCCCGATGGCGAGCGCCTCTTCGAGAAAGTGATACGCACAAGCCGTAAATGGGGCAACGACGACAACATGATGTTTGTTGTTGGAGCCACTCAAGGCAAGATGTTCGAGGACATCCGAAAGGTAGCCCCCGATAGTTTCTTGCTCGTTCCCGGCGTTGGTGCCCAGGGCGGCAGTTTAGAGGAAGTGTGCCGCTATGGCATGACCAAGGATTGCGGCCTACTTGTCAACAGTTCGCGCGGCATCATCTATGCCAGCTCAGGCGAGGACTATGCCGAAGTGGCAGGCCAGAAAGCCAAGGAATTGCAGGAACAAATGGCTTCGGAATTAGAGAAAATATGTTATATTTCCTAAATTCGCATAGTTTAGAGAAAAAAAATATCAATATTTTTATATTTCGTCTTGTCATTCCAAATATTTTGTATATATTTGCAGAATAATACAAGACATTGACAGTAATATGGAATTTACAGCAAAACAAATAGCCGATTTTATAGGCGGCAAGATTGAGGGCAACGAGTTGGCTTCTGTCAATACCTTTGCAAAGATAGAAGAAGGCAGGAATGGAGCCATCTCCTTTCTATCCAACCCTAAATATCTCCATTATATCTACGAAACTCAGTCAAGCATTGTACTTATCAACGAGGATGTTGAGTTAGAGAAACCGGTTACCGCCACTCTCATACGCGTCAAGAACGCCTACGAGTCAGTGGCTAAACTGCTGCAGCTTTATGCTGCCAGTCTTCCCAAGAAGCAAGGCATTGACAAGACGTCAGCCATCTCGGACAGTGCCACTGTGGGCGAGGATGTATATATTGGAGCGTATGCCGTCATAGGCGACGGAGCCAAGATTTCCAATGGCTGTCAGATTTATCCCCATGCCGTCATCGGCGACGGAGTGACACTTGGCGAAGGCTGCATAATATATCCCAACGTCACCATCTATCAGGGATGCCGCCTTGGCAACAACGTCACCATCCATGCCGGTAGCGTCATCGGTGCCGACGGCTTTGGTTTTGCGCCCAATGCCGAGGGCTACGACAAGATTCCGCAGATTGGCATTGTAACCATCGAGGATGACGTTGAGATTGGCGCCAACACATGTATCGACCGCTCTACGATGGGCAGCACCATCATCCATAAGGGTGTAAAGTTAGACAATCTCATCCAGGTGGCGCACAACGTCGAAATCGGCGAAAACACGGTGATGTCGGCACAGGTGGGCATTGCCGGAAGCACCAAGATTGGTTCGTGGTGCATGTTCGGAGGCCAGGTGGGCCTTGCCGGACACATCACCATAGGCGACAAGGTGTTCCTCGGTGCACAATCGGGCGTTCCCGGCAACATCAAGGGCGACCAGACTCTCATCGGCACTCCCCCTATGGAGCCCAAGGCATACTTCAAGTCACAGGCGGTATTCCGCCGCCTGCCCGATATGTACAAGGAATTAAATGACCTGAAAAAACAGATAGAAGAACTTAAGAACAACAAACAGTAAGACTATTATGATGAAACAAACCACATTAAAGGGCAGTTTCTCGCTATGCGGAAAAGGCCTGCATACAGGATTGAGCCTTACGGTGACATTCAATCCTGCACCCGAAAATCATGGCTACAAAATACAGCGTATAGATTTGGATGGTATGCCCGTTATTGATGCCATAGCGGAAAATGTAGTTGACACTCAGCGCGGCACTGTGCTCGGGAAAGGCGACATAAGAGTATCTACCATTGAACATGGAATGGCAGCCCTTTATGCCCTCGGAATAAACAACTGTCTCATTCAGGTGAACGGTCCTGAATTTCCTATCCTCGACGGAAGTGCTATCAAATATATTGAAAAAATCAAGGAAATCGGTATTGACGAACAGAACGCTCCCAAGGACTATTACATCATTCGCAAGAAGATTGAGGTGAAGGACGAGGCGACTGGTTCGTCAATTATCATTCTTCCCGACGAGGAGTTTAGCCTAACAGCCATGTGCTCCTTCAATTCTAAGTTTATCAACAGCCAGTTCGCCTCGCTCGACAACGTGGCAAACTTCGCAACAGAGATTGCCCCGGCACGCACGTTCGTTTTCGTGCGCGACATTGAGCCGCTACTCAAGGCCAACCTCATAAAGGGCGGCGACCTCGACAATGCCATTGTCATCTACGAGAAGCAGATTTCGCAGGAGCAGCTCGACCAACTCGCGGACATGCTCAAGGTGGAACACCGCGACGCCAACAATCTGGGTTATATCCAGCACAAGCCGCTCGTATGGGAGAATGAGTGTACACGCCACAAGCTGCTCGACATCATCGGCGACATGGCCCTTATTGGCAAGCCCATCAAGGGACGCATCATCGCCACACGCCCAGGCCACACCATCAACAACAAGTTCGCCCGTCAGATGCGCCGCGAGATTCGCAAGCATGAAATCCAGGCTCCCATATACGACCCGAACGAGGAACCGATAATGGATGTAAACCGCATCCGCGAGCTCCTGCCCCACCGCTATCCCATGCAGCTTGTTGACAAAGTTATCGAACTGGGAGCCACAAGCATCGTCGGCGTGAAGAACGTTACAAGCAACGAGCCCTTCTTTCAGGGGCACTTCCCACAGGAGCCGGTCATGCCAGGAGTTTTGCAGATTGAGGCAATGGCACAGTGTGGCGGCCTGCTCGTGCTTAACACGTTGGAAGAACCCGAACGCTGGTCAACCTACTTCATGCGCATCGACGACGTTAAGTTCCGCCAGAAAGTAGTTCCAGGCGACACCCTGCTCTTCAAGGTTGACCTTCTCGCTCCCGTCCGCCACGGAATATCATCCATGAAGGGATATGTCTTCGTAGGCGACCACATAGTGTCAGAAGCCACATTCACCGCACAGATAGTGAAAAACAAGTAAGAAGAACTCTTAATTCTTAACTTTTAACTCTTAACAAAATAGTTATGAATACAATTAGTCCAATGGCCTTCGTTCATCCCGAGGCAAAATTAGGAGACAACAATATCATCGGGCCGTTCTGCTATATAGACAAGAACACCGAGATTGGCGACAACAACAACCTCACCAACAGTGTCACCATCCATACTGGAGCACGCATCGGCAACGGCAACGAGTTTTTCGCCGGTGCAAGCATCAGCACAAAGCCCCAGGACCTCAAGTTCCGTGGCGAGGAAACACTTTGCGTCATCGGCGACAACAATAGCATCCGCGAGAATGTCACTATCAGTAGAGGCACTGCCAGCAAGGGCAAGACCGTGGTAGGCAATGGCAACCTCCTCATGGAGAACATGCACATAGCCCACGACTGCGAGGTAGGCAACGGTTGCATCATCGGCAACTCCACCAAGTTTGCCGGAGAAGTCGTTGTCCACGACAATGCCATAATCAGCGCCACAGTCCTTTGCCATCAGTTCTGCAACATCGGCGGATATGTGATGATTCAGGGTGGCAGCCGTTTCAGTCTCGACATTCCTCCATACGTTATAGCAGGTAAGGAGCCGACACGCTACTGCGGCATCAACATCATCGGTTTGCGCCGCCGCGGATTCAGCAACGAGACCATCGACATGATTCACGACACCTACCGCATCATTTATGCCAAGGGAGTAATCAAGGAAGGCATTGAGGAAGCTCGTGCGAAATATCCGGACTCCAAGGAGGTGGAATATATCTGTTCATTCTTCGAGAACTCAAAGCGTGGCGTCATCAGATGATGATGTTACAGGCTACAGGCGATGAACACTCTTATAGTCATAACAGGTCCAACGGCAGTAGGCAAGACTGAACTGTGTCTGGGTATTGCAGAACAATTCGGAATACCAATCATCAATGCCGACTCCCGCCAGATATTCCGCGACATGCGCATAGGCACAGCCGCCCCCACTTGCGAACAGTTGCAGCGCGCAAGGCATTATTTCGTGGGCAAGCTCAACCTCGGCGACTACTACAATGCCTCGATGTTCGAGCAGGATGTTCTGAATGTCCTGGGCAAGGAATTTAGTGGACGTGAAGACCATATCGCACTCATGACCGGAGGCAGTATGATGTATATAGACGCGGTGTGCAACGGTATCGACGACATTCCCACCATCCATGACGATGTGAGGCAATGGATGAAGCAAAGGCTTGAGGACGAAGGACTTGAACGACTGTGCGAGGAACTACGCCTGATGGATCCCGAATACTACAAGACAGTTGACAGATGCAACACCCGCCGTGTTGTTCACGCCCTCGAAATCTGTCATCAGACAGGCAACACATTCACATCCTATCGTGTCAGAGAGCGCAAACATCGTCCCTTCGGCATCGTTAAGATAGCCCTCAACCGCAACCGTGAAATCCTTTATGACAGGATAAACCGCAGGGTTGACTCCATGATAGCCGATGGACTTGAAGACGAGGTGAGGCGATTGGAGCCTTATCGCCACGAGAATGCCCTCAACACAGTGGGCTACAAGGAGATATTCGACTATCTTGACGGCAGATGGTCTCTCGATGAGGCCATTGAGCGCATCAAGGGCAACACCAGGAGATATGCGCGCAAACAACTAACATGGTTCAAGCGCGACCCTCAAGTCAAATGGTTTAAAGCCGATGACAATAAAGAAATAATGACTTATATTTTACAGGAATGGTCAAGAATTCAGAAAACAGTCAAGCCAGCCGAGGCAAATATCTAAGCCTGGCAGGCAAGAAACTCCGCCGTTGCGGGGCTTGGTATGCAGGATTGTACAAGGGTAAGAAATGGTATAAAAAAACTCTTGTGGCATTTGTTTCATTCATTGTCGCCTTCATCTTGTATTTGGGGGCGGTAGATATCAATTTCCTTTGGCTTTTTGGCAAGTCCCCAGGCTACAGCCAAATCAAGAATCCCGTCAGCAGTCAAGCATCGGAGATTTACAGTGCCGATGGTGTCATGATAGGAAAATACTTCAATGAAAACCGTACTCCAGTAAAGTATGAGGAGGTTAACCCTGAATTTTGGAAAGCCCTTGTCGATACAGAGGACGAACGCTTCTACAAACACAAGGGTATCGACATCATTGGTGTCTTCGCAGCCATAAAGGATGCCGTGGTTCATCACGATGCCCGTGGCGCATCCACTATCACCCAGCAGTTGGCAAAGAACCTTTTCCGTGTGCGCACCAACTACTCCACTGGTCTGCTCGGAGGCATTCCTGGTCTTAAAATTCTGATAATGAAGAGTAAAGAGTGGATAACCGCCGTGAAACTTGAATATATATTCGACAAGAAGGAGATACTCACCATGTATGCCAACACCGTTGACTTCGGCTCCAACGCCTTTGGCATAAAGACAGCCTGCAAGACGTATTTCGGCACCACGCCCAGGAACCTCACCACCGACCAGGCTGCCATTCTTGTGGGTATGCTCAAGGCCACCACATATTATAATCCGCGCATCAATCCCGAAAACAGTCTTAAGCGACGCAACACCGTGCTTAACAATATGGTAGGGCATGGCCATCTCTCGCGCGAGGCTTTCGACACACTCAAGGTCAAGCCCATCACCCTCGACTACAACGTGGAGAGCAACTACGACGGACAGGCAACTTACTTTCGCGAGGCAGTGGCTAACTATCTCAAGGACTGGTGTCGCGATAATGGCTACGACCTTTATTCAAGCGGTCTGAAGATTTACACCACCATCGACACACGTATGCAGAAATACGCTGAGGCTGCCGCCATAAAGCAGATGAAGCAAGTGCAGAAAAATTTCAAAAACCACTGGGGAAACACCAACCCCTGGCAGGACGAACGCCATCAGGAGATTGAGGGATTTATCGAGGGTATAGCCGAGAGACAGCCTTGCTACAAGCGTCTTCAGGAGAGATTTCCCGACAATCCCGACTCTGTCGCCTACTACATGAACAAGCCCCACAAAGTAAAGGTGTTTGACTATGAAAACGGCACCGTTGAACTGGAGATGAGTTCGATGGACTCCATCCGTTATATGGTGAAGTTCATGCACTGCGGATTCGTTGCTATGGAGCCTCAGAACGGGCATGTGAAGGCATGGGTAGGCGACATCGACTTCAAGACATGGAAATACGACAAGGTGACAGCCATGCGCCAGCCAGGTTCCACCTTCAAGCTCTTCGTATATACCGAAGCCATGAACCAGGGACTCACCCCCTGCGACAAGCGTGTTGACTCATATTTCAGCATGAAGGTGTGGGACAGCGATAAGAAGAAGGAAGTAACATGGGCTCCCACCAATGCCAACGGCTATTTCACCGGCGACTCACTTCCCCTTAAGGCAGCCTTCGCACAAAGCATCAACTCCATCGCCGTGAAGCTTGGACAGGAGTGTGGAGTAGAAAACATTGCTGCCACCGCACAGGCCATGGGTATAAAGAGCAAACTCGACAAGACACCCTCGCTGCCTCTTGGCTCCAGCGACGTCAACCTGCTCGAATTGGTAAATGCCTATTCCACTGTCATCAACGACGGCAAGGCCCATGAGCCGGTTCTCGTGACTCGTGTAATCGACCGCGACGGAAATGAGATATACGTTGCCCCCACCGAGCAGAAACAGGCCATCCCCTATCGCAGCGCATTCCTCGTCCGCCAACTCCTTCAGGGCGGTATGCGCGAGCCAGGTGGCACAAGCATGAGCCTGTGGGGATATGTAGGCAAGTTCAACGATACCGAGTTTGGCGGCAAGACTGGAACGTCCAACAACCACTCCGATGCCTGGTTTGTGGGTGTAAGCCCCAAATTAGTTGTCGGCGCATGGGTAGGCGGTGAATACCGCTGCATCCATTTTCGCACTGGTGCGTTAGGTCAGGGTAGCCGCACGGCATTGCCCATATGCGGTTATTTCTTGGAGTCAGTACTTGCCGATGCCAACTTCAAGTATTACCGCGGCAAGTTCCCGCCACCCGCCGACGAGAGCATCAAGTCGGCAATGTACAACTGTGCAAGCTACTACCACTCGCGCAAGGACACCGACTCCGTGGATGTAGATTCTCTCGCAAACCACGAGGTGAAAGTTGTATATGACGAATTCGGCAACCCCGTTCGCCATGTCAATGAGGAAAACCTCCTCAATGACAAGGGTTCAGCCTCAGAGAAAACACCTTCAGAGGCTACCGAGCCAAAGAAACAAGAAGCTACAGAACAGAAGAAGAAGAAAAAGCCCACCTACGAGGACGTATATTTCTAAATGCAGCTCGATACCGTCAACAGAGAGTGGCAACAGGCCACCCAGATAATCCAATATTCCCGTCGCTCGCTTTTCCTTACAGGAAAGGCGGGGACGGGTAAATCCACTTTTCTCAGGCATATAGCCAATAATACCAAGAAGAAGACGGTAATCCTTGCCCCCACGGGCATTGCCGCCATCAACGTTGGCGGTGTCACCCTGCACAGCTTCTTCCATCTGCCCTTCCATCCACTTCTGCCCACCGACAAGCGCTACGACTCGCGCCATATCAGGGAAACACTAAAATATGGCAGCGACCGCATCAAACTGCTTAAGGAAATCGAACTCATCATCATCGACGAGATCAGTATGGTAAGGGCTGACATCATCGACTTTATAGACAAGGTGCTGCGCATCTACTGCCGCAACCACCGCGAGCCTTTCGGTGGCAAACAGCTACTGCTCGTGGGCGACACATTCCAGCTCGAACCAGTCATCAAGGACGACGAACGCCAGCTTCTCCAGCCGTTCTACACCTCGTTGTATTTCTTCAACGCGAGGGTGTGGCAGGAGATGCCGCTCGTTTCCATCGAGCTGAAAAAGGTTTACAGACAGAAGGACACTGAGTTTATAGGCATACTCGACCGCATACGCACCAACACTTTCAGCAGTATCGACCTCGAACAGCTGAACCGCCGAGTTGGTGCGCAACTCGACACCTCCAACTCGTCATTGGCAATAACACTTGCCACACGCCGCGACACCGTGGATTACATCAACTCCAAGCAACTCGACGCACTCGAAGGCGACTCGGTGACATTCCTTGGCAACATCAAGGGCGAGTTCCCGCTCTCCTCTTTGCCCACTCCCATGGAACTCGAAGTGAAGACGGGAGCTCAGGTCATCTTCATCAAGAACGACAAGGACAAGCGATGGGTAAACGGCACACTCGGCCGCATCACCGACATTTCCATCGAGGACGGGGTGATATGTGTAGAGACCGAGGACTGCAACGTATATCCCGTTGAGCGCGAACTGTGGGAAAACATGAAATACACCTTCAACGAGAAGGAGAATAAGATAGAGGAAATCCAATTGGGCACATACACCCAGTTCCCAATACGCTTGGCATGGGCAATCACCGTACACAAGAGCCAAGGCCTCACCTTCCGCCAAGTCAACATCGACTTCACCGGCGGTGCGTTTGCCGGCGGTCAGACCTACGTGGCTCTCAGTCGGTGCACCTCGCTCGAAGGCATCAGCATGAAGTCGCCGCTCTCGCGCCGTGATGTCATCGTGCGCCACGAAGTGCTGCAGTTTGCCAACCGCTATAACGACCAGCAGCTCTTCAACACCGCTATCAAGGAAGGCAAGGCCGATATGGAATACGCCGAGGCTATGCTGGCATTCGACCGCCGCGACATGCAAGACTGCCTCGACTGGTTTTTCAAGGCCATCCACAGCCGTTATGACATAGAGAAACCCGCCGCACGACGACTGCTCAGGCGCAAGCTCTCGCAGATACCGCAATTAGAGGCGGAAATAAACCGTCTGAAAGAAGAGCAGCGCAGGAAAGAGGATTTCCTGAAGAAACTCTCAGTGGAATATGTATCCCTCGCCAAGGACTGCGAGAAGGAGGGATTCCACGATGCGGCCATAGCAAACTGCGAAAAGGCACTTCAGCTATGTCCCGACAATGTCATGGCAAAAAGAATACTGAACAAATTAAAAAAAGAAATACAGATATGATTAGAAAGTTATTTATTAGCACTATGATGCTTGCCACCACACTAAGTGCATCGGCACAGCAGCGACAGACCATCACTCTCACTGACGGATGGTCATTCTCGCGCGACAATGTATCATGGACAGAAGTGAGCGTACCCCACGATTGGGCAATAGCCGGACCGTTCGACAAGAAATGGGACCTCCAGTTTGTAGCCATCGAGCAAAACGGAGAAAAAGAGAAAACAGAAAAGTCAGGACGCTCTGGTGCCCTGCCATGGATTGGCGAAGGGCACTACCGCACCACAGTCAAACTGCCCAAAGGCTACACGCGCGCCATCCTCATGATTGACGGGGCGATGAGCCAGCCCACAGTCACCATCAACGGAAAAAAAGCCGGATTCTGGGCATACGGCTACAACGCCTTCAACATCGACGCCACCGAATACCTAAATTTCGACGGCAGCGACAACGAGATTGCCGTTGACCTCAAGAACGTGGAGGAGAGCAGCCGCTGGTATCCTGGTGGCGGACTTTATCGCCCTGTGCACCTATTGCTCACGGGCAAATGCCGTTTCCAACCATGGGAGACCTTCGTGCGCACCGTTTCGGTAGATGCCTCCAAGGCTGTTGTGAGCGTATCCGCCAAGTTGCTCGACCACCCCAAGGGCACATCCGTGACGGCAGAAATCCTCGATGCCAACGGCAACAAGGTTTGCGATGCCTACTGTTCAGTCAAGGACGGCGAGATAAACATCCCCGACCTCTCGGTAAACCATCCTAAGCTATGGTCGCCCGAGACACCTTATTTATATACACTGCGCCTCTCTGCCCGTAAAGGAAACAAAAAGGTACTCGACAGCGAGACCACACGCTTCGGCATACGCACCATAAACGTGTCGAAAGAAGGCGGATTCCAGCTCAACGGCGTAACGCGCAAGATTAAGGGTGTTTGTCTCCACCACGACCTCGGGCCACTCGGCGCCGCCGAAAACAAGGCCGCCCTCATCCGCCAGATAAAGACCATGAAGGACATGGGTTGCGATGCCATCCGCACCGCCCACAATATGCCATCCACCATGCAGATGGAACTATGCGACTCGCTCGGAATGATGGTAATGGCCGAGAGCTTCGACATGTGGATTTATCCCAAGTGCAAGAACGGATATGCCACCTTCTTCAAAGAATGGGCGGACAAGGACATCATCAATCTCGTGAAGCACCACCGCAACCATCCCTCCATCGTGATGTGGAGCATCGGCAATGAGATACCTGAACAATGGAGCAAGGAAGGAGTGGAGATTTCCAAACACCTCCAGGACCTCTGCCACGAGTATGACCCCACCCGCCCTGTCACTCAGGGCATGGATCGCGCCGAGGCAGCCCTGAAGTCAGGTTTTGCCCAGGTCATGGATGTCCCCGGATTCAACTATCGTGTGCATAAATACGAAAATAACATTAAGCAGCTACCCAAGGGCTTCCTCCTTGGCAGCGAGACGGCATCCACCGTCAGCTCGCGCGGCGTATATAAGTTCCCCGTCACCGTTTCTGACAAGAACACCTATCCCGACGGACAATGCTCAAGCTACGACACCGAATACTGCTCATGGAGCAACCTGCCCGACGACGACTGGCGTTGTCAGGAGGACTTTCCTTGGGTGATAGGCGAATTTGTATGGACAGGCTACGACTATCTCGGCGAGCCTACCCCCTACGATGAATACTGGCCCAGCCGCAGCAGCTACTTCGGCATCTGCGACCTTGCCGGACTGCCCAAGGACCGCTACTACCTCTATCGCAGCCATTGGAACACCACCGACCACACAGTCCATCTGCTTCCTCACTGGACATGGCCTGGCCGCGAGGGCGAAGTAACCCCCGTATATTGCTACACCGATGCCTCTGAAGGAGAGCTTTTCGTAAATGGCAAGAGCCAGGGACGCATCCGCAAGAACAAGGACTCGCGCCTCGACCGTTTCCGCCTGCGTTGGAACGATGTCGTATATGAGCCAGGCGAGGTGAAGGTTGTAGTCTATGGCGATGACGGCAACGTCGTGGGAGAACAATGCATTGCCACTGCGTCAGACCCCAAGACCATGATTCTCAAGGCAGACAAGAGCGAGATGAACGCCGACGGAGCAGACCTAATTTTCACTGAGGTATTCTTGACCGATGCCGACGGCAACTTCTGCCCCACCCTCACCGACGACCTCACGTTTGAGGTAAGCGGCGCTGGAGTGTTCGAGGCTGCATGCAATGGCGACGCCACATCCCTCCAGTCGTTCAAGCAACCCGAAATGAAGCTCTTCAGCGGCAAGGCAGTGGTCATCGTACGAAGCAACGGCACCAAGGGCACCATAACCCTCAAAGTGTCCAACCTCACGCGTAACCTCTCAAAGACAATCACATTTAAGGCAAAATAAGGCGAAAACATGTTAAATAAGCATAAATAAGGAAAAGAATTTCCTAATTCGTAATTCTAAATTCCTAATTTCTTCGTACCTTTGCAGCCGATTTTGGAAAATCGGTCGGCCAAAGCCGGCAAATAATTAACATAAAGTCTAACTTTATTTTAAAAAAACAACATTTATTAATTAATTATGTCAGAATTAACAAACAACGTCAAGCCATTGGACGACTTCAATTGGGAAGAGTTCGAGAATGGCACATCGGCAAACGTCAGCAAGGAAGAGCTGGACAAGGCTTACGACGAAACCTTGAACAAGGTTAGTGAGCATCAGGTAACTGAGGGAACAGTAATCTCAGTTGACAAGAAGGAAGTTATCGTCAACATCGGCTACAAGAGCGACGGTATCATTCCCGCAAGCGAATTCCGCTACAACCCCGACCTTAAGATTGGCGACAAGGTTGAGGTTTACGTTGAGAACCAGGAAGACCGTAAGGGTCAGCTCATCCTGTCTCACAAGAAGGCTCGCCTCAGCAAGAGCTGGGAGCGTGTTAATGCAGCCCTCGAGAACGAGGAGGTTATCCAGGGCTTCATCAAGTGCCGCACCAAGGGCGGTATGATTGTTGACGTATTCGGTATCGAGGCATTCCTGCCTGGTAGCCAGATTGACGTTCACCCAATACGCGACTACGACCAGTTCGTAAACAAGACCATGGAGTTCAAGATTGTCAAGATCAATCAGGAATACCGCAACGTAGTCGTATCTCACAAGGCACTCATCGAGGCAGAACTCGAGGCTCAGAAGCGCGAGATTATCTCTAAGTTGGAGAAGGGTCAGATTCTCGAGGGAACAGTCAAGAACATCACTTCTTACGGAGTATTTGTTGACCTCGGCGGTGTTGACGGACTCATCCATATCACCGACCTCTCTTGGGGCCGTGTTGACGATCCCCAGAAGGTTGTCAAGCTCGATCAGAAGATCAATGTTGTTATCCTTGACTTCGACGACGAGAAGAAGCGCATTGCCCTCGGTCTCAAGCAGCTCACTCCCCATCCTTGGGACGCTCTCGATTCAGAGCTCAAGGTTGGCGACCGCGTGAAGGGCAAGGTAGTCGTTATCGCCGACTACGGTGCATTTGTAGAAATCCAGCCAGGTGTAGAGGGTCTCATCCACGTCAGCGAGATGTCTTGGAGCCAGCACTTGCGTTCAGCTCAGGACTTCCTTAAGGTAGGCGACGAGGTAGAGGCAGTCATCCTCACTCTCGACCGCGAGGAGCGCAAGATGAGCCTTGGTATAAAGCAGCTTAAGGAAGACCCATGGGAGGCCATCGAGGTTAAGTATCCTGTTGGCAGCAAGCACGAGGCAAGAGTTCGCAACTTCACCAACTTCGGCGTATTCGTTGAGCTTGAGGAAGGAGTTGACGGCCTTATCCACATCTCCGACCTCTCTTGGACAAAGAAGGTTAAGCATCCTTCAGAATTCACACAGGTTGGCGCAGAAATCGACGTAGTCGTTCTCGACATCGACAAGGACAACCGTCGCCTGAGCCTTGGTCACAAGCAGCTTGAGGATAACCCCTGGAACCAGTTCGAGGCTACATACACTGTTGGCAGCGTTCACGAGGGCAAGATTATCGAGCTTCTCGAAAAGGGTGCCGTTGTATCTCTCGAGAAGGGCGTTGAAGGCTTCGCCACACCAAAGCACCTTGTTAAGGAGGACGGCACACAGGCCGCTCTTGGTGAGGAACTGCCGTTCAAGGTTATCGAGTTTAACAAGGACAGCAAGCGTATCATTCTGTCTCACAGCCGCACCTTCGAGGATGCTCAGCGTGAGGAGAAGCGCGCAGCCAAGAAACCACGCGCCAAGAAAGAAGATACTGTGAAGATTGACAACCAGCCTGCTTCAACAACCCTCGGCGACATCGATGTTCTCGCTCAGCTGAAGGCTCAGATGGAGAAAGGTGAGTAAAGAAATCTTGCTCTTTTAGGGCATATAATTTCCAAACGACTTGTTTAGACATGTTCTAAGCAAGTCGTTTTTTTTGCATTCATACGTGGTCACCGCCTTTCTCCCGACATTGCGACCTCACATTACTATTTATTTAATACGGTGCAAAGGTACCGAAATATAATCTCAACATGACAAGGGCACAGGAGTTTATCATGTCATAATGCGCGGCATCAACCGCCAGCGCATCTTTGAAGATACAGAAGACCACTATACCTTCCTCCAGTGCCACAGCGATGGTCAGCAGCTGCGACGTCTCGACAAGGAACTACGCAATGCCATTCTTTCCGTGTCCCTCTGTCCCATTCATTCACGTTCAAAAACTGTTCAGAATCAATGGATTTCACGCAGGTTTCGTTCATTCCCATTCAAGCTCGTTCAAAGGTTCTATGGACGTACGTCCAAGCACCCTCAGGACGTACGTCCTTACCCCCTCAGGACGTACGTCCATAGACCCTTTGAACGTACGTCCACAGCACCCTTGGTCGTACGACCATAAAAAACAGATAAAAAGGCCACAATAAACGTAAGCAGTCTGTA
>JALERP010000169.1 GCA_022764085.1 Prevotella sp. | reverse complement strand
CATTTGCTCAACTTTTTGGGAGTTAAGGAGTTAAGGAGTTATCGCTCCCTTTGGTCGCTGGGAGTTAAGCCATTAGTTTAGAGCCTTGGATATAAGCGCAAATACATTTGGCTTAACTCCTTAACTCCTTAACTCCTTAACTACCAATAAATTTCCTCACTTCCGGAACTTGAGTTATTCAGAGAATGAAACATCCTTTTGTAACTGCTGACGTGCGTAGTCAAGTGTCACAACAAAAGTTTTCTTGCGTGAGGATGGAGCCTCAAACATCGCATCGGTCATGATAGATTCAACTATCGAGCGTAATCCTCGCGCACCGAGCTTATAGCTTACTGCCTTGTCGATGATGAACTGAAGGGCGTCCTCGTCGAAAGACAGTTTAACGCCATCCATCTCAAACAATTTCTGGTACTGCTTGATTATCGAGTTCTTTGGTTCCTTGAGAATCTTCTCTAACGCGTCACGGTCGAGAGGATTAAGATATGTAAGCACCGGAAGACGACCTATAAGCTCGGGAATCAACCCAAAGGCCTTCAGGTCGTCCGGCTGAATATACTGCATCATGTTGCCTTTGTCTATCCTCTTGTTGTTCAGCACTGAGTCAAAGCCTACTGAATGGGTGTTTAGACGCTGGGCTATCTTGCGCTCGATACCATCGAAAGCACCACCGCAGATAAAGAGGATGTTACGGGTATTGACATGAATATAATCCTGGTCGGGATGCTTGCGCCCTCCCTTGGGGGGTACGTTCACCATAGTGCCCTCGAGGAGCTTGAGCATCGACTGCTGCACACCCTCGCCACTCACGTCGCGCGTGATTGACGGATTGTCACCCTTACGGGCAATCTTGTCTATCTCGTCGATGAAGACAATGCCGCGCTCTGCTGATTCGACATCATAGTCAGCCACCTGAAGCAAGCGCGACAGGATACTCTCCACATCCTCGCCTACATATCCCGCCTCGGTGAAAACTGTAGCATCAACAATGGTGAAAGGCACATCAAGTAGCTTGGCAATAGTACGAGCCAAAAGTGTCTTGCCCGTACCAGTGCTTCCCACCATAATAATATTACTTTTCTCTATCTCAACACCATCGGGGTCTTCCGGTTGCTGCAGACGTTTATAATGGTTATACACAGCTACGGAAAGAAAACGCTTTGCATCGTCCTGACCAATTATATACTGGTCAAGATATTCCTTAATCTGCTTTGGCTTGGGTACGGTAATAGCCTTTACGCCCCCACCCTTTTTCTTGCCGTCCTGCTCCAGTATTCCTGATTCTTTAAGTATCTTGTAAGCCTGGGCAGTACAGTCATTGCAAATCTGGCCGTCGATGCCAGAAATAAGCAATTTCACTTCCTTTTCGCTACGTCCACAGAAACTACATGTTTTCCTCATCACTCTTCTTTCTTATCAACACTTTGTCAATCATGCCATACTCCTTAGCCTCTTCAGCCGTCATCCAATAATTTCTGTCAGAGTCGTTCCAAACCTTGTCAAACGGGGTATGCGAATGATTTGAAATGATGGTATATAACTCTTTCTTAAACTTCATAATTTCCTTCGCCTCAATCTCAATATCGGAAGCCTGTCCCTGTACTCCGCCAAGAGGCTGATGAATCATAACACGACTGTGGGGCAATGCTGAGCGCTTGCCTTCCTGACCTGCCACAAGCAGAACAGCTCCCATTGATGCCGCCATACCGGTGCAGATAGTTGCAACGTCGCTGGATATGAACTGCATGGTGTCGTATATGCCGAGACCTGCGGTGACACTGCCACCAGGAGAATTGATATAGATTGAGATGTCCTTTCCGGGATCTACAGAGTCAAGATAAAGCAACTGTGCCTGAAGGGTGTTAGCGGTGTAGTCATCAATCTGCGTGCCAAGGAAAATAATACGGTCCATCATCAAACGTGAAAACACGTCCATCTGTGTAACGTTGAGTTGTCTCTCCTCCAAGATATAGGGGTTGAGATACTGTGCCTGCTGGCTTACCACATCATCCAAGACCATCCCGTTTATACCAAGATGCTTGGTTGCATATTTTCTGAAATCGTTCATAAATCTTGTATGTTTCTTATCGTTTTTACGTATTATATATTTACAAAAATAGAAGGCTACCGACCTTTTCATTTTGTTTGTGGAACAAAATTAATAAAAAAAGTCGATAACCTTCTATTTTATGAGATTTTTTTCCTAAAAAATCTTATTTTTCTGACATTATCTTATTAAACTCGTCCAAAGAGACTGTTTTCTCGTTTAATTTTACCACTTTTTTGAGGGCTGCGGCAAGTTTTATGTCTGAAGCACGCTCTATGTAAGATTCGAGATTCTTCTCTTCTTTCATTATCTTGTCAACGTAATTGTCGAGATACTCCTCTGGTACATTGCTCATGCCGTACTGGGCGAACTGCATACGGGCAATATCCTTAACAACTTTGACTACATCTTCTTTCTCAACCTTTAACTCATTAGCCTCCATGAGCTCATTCTTAATAAGGCTCCACTTGAGTTCCTTGATGCTTGCTGCATAGTTGTCCTCGATGAACTTATCGTCCTTGTCCTGGTTGTTGCTCTTCATGACACGCTTGAGGAGTTCGTCGGGGAAGGCAACCTCGCCTACCTTATCCTCGGCATACTTGCGGATGTCGAGCATAAATTTAAACTCTTCGTCATTTGAGAACTGTGTCTTGATAGATTCTGCAACCTTCTGACGGAAGTCTGCCTCGTCATTCACATTGCCCTCACCAAATACCTGGTCAAAGAGTTCCTGATTAACTTCAGCCTTGACAAAGCGTGAAATCTCTGTCACGAGGAATGTAAAATCTGAAGTGAGACCCTCAGCCTGCTCATCGCTTATTTTCAGCAATGACTTAATCTCGGCATTGCTCTCAGGATATGCCTTCTTAGGATTGAAGGTTATTACACTTCCAAGCTTGGCTCCGTCAAAGAGAGACTTCTGGTCTTCCACCTTAATATATTCAGGCATCAGGACGGCCTGCTCTACAACGATACCGTCTTCCTTGGCATTTCCGTCAGCATCAAGTTCACGAAGATCACCCTTCAGCATATCATTCTGGGCTGCATCATATTCCTCAACCTTATCATAATGTCCGGCACGGCTGCGGAACATATCCACCTGCTGGTCAACGAGCTTGTCATCAACTTCAATTGAGTAATGGTCAATCTCATCGTTGCCGTTGATTTCAATGTTGATTTCAGGAGCAACAGCAATGTCGAATATGAATTCGAACGGTCCATCCTTCTCCAAATCCTGCTCTACCTGAGCTTCATTGGGCAGAGGAGTACCAAGCATGGCAATCTTGTTGTCAATGATATAGCCATTAAGCTTCTCACCCAAAATCTTGTTGATTACATCCATTTTTACCTGCATACCAAACTGGCGCTTAATCATACCAATTGGAGCCTGTCCCTGTCGGAATCCAGGAATATTTGCCTGCTTACGGTAGTTCTTCAGGGTCTTATCTACCTCACCCTGATAGTCATCCTTTTCGATGGTGATTTTCAGTACACCATTGATTTTGTCTGGATTTTCAAATGAAATATTCATCTTTCTTTTTCTTTATATATTATAATGTTATTCAAATTGAGGTGCAAAGTTACACATAATTAGTGGAATATCAGCAACTTTTGCAGTTTTTAACCTTTTTCGGCTCATAATTCGTCGGTTTCGCTGGCTTCCTTGGCCTTTCTTTCCTCTTCCAACAGCTGAAAATCCTTCTTGCGAAGCACAAAGCTGTTACTGAGATATTTCTCGCGGACAATCTTGTTGGCTGCCAGTTCTTCGGGACTTCCCTGAAACAGTATTCGACCTTCGAAGAGCAAATAGGCACGGTCGGTGATACTCAGCGTCTCCTGCACATTATGGTCTGTAATGAGTATGCCTATGTTGCGGTCCTTTAGTTTCCATACTATCTGCTGGATATCTTCCACAGCAATAGGATCGACTCCCGCAAAGGGTTCATCAAGCATAATGAACTTTGGGTCGATTGCAAGACATCTGGCTATCTCAGTACGACGCCGCTCACCTCCCGACAACTGGTCACCCTTATTTTTCCGCACCTTCTGAAGGCGGAACTCCCTGATAAGGCTCTCAAGTTTCTCCTTCTGATAATCACGTGGTTTCCCAGTCATCTCAAGAACTGACATAATATTGTCTTCAACACTCATTTTACGGAAAACGCTTGCTTCCTGAGCTAAATATCCAATACCTGCCCGTGCACGCTTATATACAGGAAACTTTGTTATGTCGAGTTCGTCTAAGTATATATGACCGGCATTTGGCACTATAAGACCTGTTGTCATATAGAACGAAGTGGTCTTGCCGGCACCATTCGGTCCCAACAATCCAACTATCTCCCCTTGTCTGACATTGATGGACACATCGTTCACCACAGTACGTTTGCCATACTTTTTGACGAGCCCTTCCGTACGGAGCACCATACACTCCTTGATTGCATTTTCGTCCATTACATTATATAAATATGGCTGCAAAGATAGTGTAAAAGTCGGAAATAACAAAATAATTTGGATTTTTTTTTGTATTGTCTGCAAGTTTCTGTAACTTTGTACCCGATTTAAAGAATAATATAATGTTAATACACAAATCTTTGACCTCTTTCGGCAAGTATCTCATGCTGATGGGTCGCACTTTCCAACGTCCTGAAAGATTCAGGATGTTCTTCAAGGAATACGTGAAGGAGATGGCAAAGCTGGGTGTCAACTCGATTGGTATCGTGTTGCTGATTTCGTTCTTTATCGGTGCCGTGATATGCATTCAGATGAAACTCAATATCCAAAGCCCATGGATGCCGAGATGGGTGACGGGATATACCACGAGGGAAATTATGCTACTCGAGTTCTCTTCGTCTATCATGTGTCTCATTCTCGCCGGTAAAGTGGGGTCGAACATCGCCTCGGAAATCGGCACGATGAGAGTGACTCAACAAATTGACGCCCTTGACATCATGGGGGTCAACTCTGCTTGTTATCTCATTCTGCCCAAAGTTCTCGGACTTATCACTATTATGCCTTTCCTCGTAATTTTCAGTTCGGCTTCTGGAATTCTTGGCGCATACGGCACTGCATACATAGGCCAAGTCCTATTGCCCGATGACCTGACCTTAGGACTGCAGCACAGTTTCAACTCTTGGTTTGTATGGATGAGTATAATAAAGAGCCTCTTCTTCGCCTTTATCATATCAAGTGTGCCTTCGTATTTCGGATATACAGTGGAAGGCGGTTCGGTAAACGTGGGTAAGGCAAGTACGGACGCTGTTGTCACGAGCAGTGTGCTCATTCTCTGTTCTGACGTGTTCCTAACCCAGTTACTATCTTAAAAAAGAACTCAACTTTCGGAAGTTGTTGGTAGTTAAGGAGTTAAGGAGTTAAGGAGTTAAGCCAAATGTATTTGCGCTTATATCCAAGGCTCTAAACTAATGGCTTTTTTCGCTACCGCTCAAGGAAACTCCTCCCAGCGACCAAAGGGAGCGATAACTCCTTAAC
>JALERP010000152.1 GCA_022764085.1 Prevotella sp. | reverse complement strand
AAGCCGAGCCGTACTAATTGCCCGAAAACTTTCTGGCGAGAATATTTTCTCCGTGCTTTCAGTTGTTATGGCTCTCTATTGTGTTAGAGTTTTGTTATACAAGTTTCGTGTGACGAGTGTCAACCCATACCGCCTCTTAATGTAAAGCCAAGAGGTGAGCAAAGAAACATCAGGTGGCTATTGTGGTGGGGTCCCACCTCTTCCCATTCCGAACAGAGAAGTTAAGCCCACTTACGCCGATGGTACTGCAATGCAATGCGGGAGAGTAGGAAGCCGCCTTCTTTTTTAATCAAGCGAAGCCCTGAGGATAGCAATATCTTCAGGGCTTTTTGTATCAAGTAGGTAATTCTATTCTAAATGTGGTTCCTTTACCTATTTCACTATCCTTTACGTAGATTTTTCCTTTGTGATATTCTTCAATTATTCTTTTGGCCAATGACAATCCTAAGCCCCATCCACGCTTTTTTGTCGTGAAACCAGGAGTAAATACATTCTTTATGTCACTGCGTTTTATTCCTTTGCCATTGTCCTTTACTTCAATTATTGTTTTTTCCTTTTCCTTATATGTGTAAATATCTATGTTTCCTTTTCCATCCATGGCATCAACCGCATTTTTACACAGATTCTCAATTACCCATTCGAATAGCGATATGTTTATTCTTACTATGATATTCGTGTTTCCACAGTTAGATGTTATTTTAACTTTTGAAGATGTACGTCTGTCCATATATTCAACAACGTGAGTTATTACCTCGTTCAGACTGGTTTCCTTAGGTTCTGGTATTGATCCTATCTTTGAGAATCGTTCAGCTATTATTTCGAGTCGTTTTACGTCTTTTTCCATCTCCCTGATCATTTCATCTTCTGGATAACTTTCCTTGAGTATTTCAGTCCATGCCAATAAACTTGAGATAGGTGTTCCCAGTTGATGGGCAGTTTCCTTCGATAATCCAACCCATACTTTATTCTGTTCTGCCTTTTTAGACGAAAGTAATGCAAATATAGCAATTACTACGAATATCAGTACAATACCAAGCTGTACGTATGGATATGTAGCAAGTCTTTTGAGCATTATTGACTCGTCATAACATACCAATTGATAGTCTGTTGTGCCGTCAAGATCAATCTTTATGTATTTACCAGAATGATAATAGCTTTGGGCATATTTTTTCAGAGCTTTTATAGAGTCATTGGCATTGTTTTCGTTGATGTCAATGTTCCTGTAGTCACATATTTCCCCTTTAGAGGACATAACAATTACAGGAATAGTATTATTTGACTTAATTACATTTAGAACAAGAGTAAGGTCGGTATTTTCTGTTGCATTATTAAGTGTATTTAGAGCTTGCGCCCATGTAACCATCTTGTTATGCTCCTCGTTAGAGAGGTCTTTAATTAGAATATGTGAAATAACTAATGAAGCCACTGCTATGATGATAGCAGTGACCACAAGTATGATTTTCACCTGTCTTATCTTGTCTGTCCACATCATTGTTTAAGTTCCTCCTTTAAGAATTTGGCGGTGAAACTATCTTCTGACTTGGATACTTCTTCTGGTGTTCCTGTTACAGTGACACGTCCTCCGCCTTTCCCGCCTTCCGGACCAATGTCTATTATATAGTCAGCCAGTTTGATTACATCAAGGTTGTGCTCAATGACTATTACAGTGTTACCTCTGTCAACCAGTTTCTGTAATACTTCCATAAGGATTCTTATATCCTCAAAGTGAAGACCGGTTGTTGGTTCATCAAGGATATACAGAGTGCTACCAGTATCCTTTTTGCTTAATTCCGTTGCCAGTTTCACTCTTTGGCTTTCCCCGCCCGATAGGGTGGTTGATGGTTGTCCCAGTTTGATATATCCAAGTCCAACATCCTGTATTGTCTTGATTTTGCGGAGAATGTCAGGGACGTTCTCAAAAAAATCTACAGCCTGGTTGACTGTCATCTCCAATACGTCAGCAATGCTTTTCCCCTTGTATCTCACTTCAAGTGTCTCGCGGTTGTATCTCTTGCCGTGACATACTTCGCATGGAACCATCACGTCGGGAAGGAAGTTCATTTCAATGGTCTTATAGCCATTGCCAGAACAAGCCTCGCATCTTCCTCCTTTGACATTGAAAGAGAACCTGCCAGGCTTATAACCTCTAATCTTTGCCTCGGGGAGATTGACAAACAATGAACGAATGTCAGAGAACACACCTGTATATGTAGCTGGGTTAGACCGTGGAGTCCTGCCTAACGGACTTTGGTCAACATCCACCACCTTGTCGATGTTCTTTATGCCCTCAATAGAGTCATACGCCAAAGGCTCTTTCATCGAGCGATAGAAATGCTTGCTGAGGATAGGTTGCAGGGTTTCGTTGATGAGAGTGGATTTCCCCGAGCCGCTTACGCCTGTTACAACGATGAGTTTGCCAAGTGGAAACTCTACGTCGATGTTTTTCAGGTTGTTACCCTTGGCGCCACGAATCCATATACTCTTGCCGTTACCTTCCCTGCGTTTTTCAGGAATCATAATCTTCAATTCCCCGTTGAGATATTGGCTTGTTATGGTGTGCTGTTTTAGCATATCCTCGGGAGTGCCCTGGAAAACCACCTCGCCGCCTTTTCTTCCAGCTTTGGGACCAATATCCACCACGTAGTCAGCGGCAAGCATCATGTCCTTGTCATGTTCCACAACAATAACCGTGTTACCTATGTCCCTGAGTTCCTTGAGTGACTTGATGAGTCTTTCATTATCCCTTTGGTGCAGTCCTATGCTTGGCTCGTCAAGGATATACAACACGTTAACCAGTTGCGAACCTATCTGTGTGGCAAGTCTGATACGTTGGCTCTCACCGCCCGAAAGACTTGCCGATTGTCGGTTTAGTGACAGATAGTCAAGGCCTACCTCAAGCAGAAAATCCAGTCTTGTCCTAATCTCCTTTATTATCTCGGTGGCAATGGCTTGTTGTTGATTGTCGAGATGCTCCATTGCCTCGTCAATCCATATTCTAAGCTCAGCGATGTCCATGTTGGCTAGTTCCGCAATATTCTTGTCCCATATCTTGTATGAGAGAGCCTCACGGTTAAGTCTTTGTCCTTGACATTCGTTGCAAACTGTCATTGCCGTGAATTGGTCAGCCCATTTCTGTCCACTTGTAGATTCGGTGTTTTCCATAACGTTGCGAAGATATTTTATAACGCCGTCGTACGACGAGAAAAAGTCGGTTGATGTTCCAACCAAATCCTTGCTTATCCTCACTGAACTCAGTGAACCATACATTACCTCATTTACAGCCTCTTCCGACAAGTCTTCAAATTTGGTCTTTATGTCGTAGCCATAACTCTTCAATATGGAGTCTATCTGCCAGAATATCATTTGGTTCTTGTATTTCCCCAGAGGCATGATGGCACCATTGTAAATGCTGATGCTGCGGTCGGGAATAACCTTGCTCATGTCGATAGAGTTGATTACCCCGAGACCTTTACATCGTGGGCACGCTCCCTGGGGAGAGTTGAACGAGAAATTGTTTGGGGCAGGGTCACTGTATGCCATGCCAGTAGTTGGGCACATCAGACGTTTTGAGAAGAACTTTGCCTCCCCGGTGTCATTGTCGAGAATCATAATCAGTCCGTCACCCGACTTCATTGCGGTGGTTATGCTCTTCTTCAGTCGGTCGTCGTTTTGTCCGTCTCTAACCGCCATTTTGTCAATCACCACCTCAATGTTGTGATTCTTGTATCTATCCACTTTCATGCCTTCGGTTATTTCCCTGACCGTGTCATCCACGCGTACATATAAATAACCTTTGCGTCGGAGACTATCGAAGAGTTCGCGGTAGTGTCCTTTCCTGCTTCTCACTAATGGCGCAAGAATCATGATTTTCTTTCCTGAATAGTCATTGTGAATCATTTCCACCACACGCTCTTCCGTATATTTCACCATCTCTTCTCCTGTAGCATAGCTATATGCCTTTCCTGCCCGCGCGAACAGTAGTCTAAGGAAGTCGTATATCTCAGTTGTTGTGCCCACGGTTGAACGAGGGTTTCTGTTGGTCGTTTTCTGTTCGATGCTGATTACAGGGCTTAGTCCGGTAATCTTGTCCACGTCAGGGCGTTCCATTCCTCCAAGGAAATTGCGAGCGTATGCCGAGAATGTTTCGATATATCTGCGCTGTCCCTCAGCGTAAATGGTGTCAAAGGCCAATGATGATTTTCCCGACCCTGACAGACCTGTTATTACCGTGAGACTGTCCCTTGGTATCTCCACGTCAATGTCCTTGAGGTTATGTACCCTTGCGCCCCATACATTGATATATCCCTCTTCTTTGGACTTGTTATTGTTGTTGCACATCTTCATTAAAGCTTGTTAATACATTTACATCCCTTTTGATATTGTATTCCCTTCCGTCGGCACCCTTTGCCTTCACCAGCACGAAATATGTTCCGTCCTTAACCGTCTTGCCATGGAAAGTGCCGTCCCAGCCATCGTTGATGTCCGTCCAGTCATACAGTTTCTGTCCCCATCTGTTGAAGATATATGCGTGAAACTCCACAATGCTCCTGTGCGAGGACTTCGCCTTGTATATGTCGTTAACACCGTCGCCGTTCGGCGAGAAAGCGTTAGGCATTTCCAGCAGGCTTGTACTTATGGTTATGGATATGCTGCCCGCCAGTTCAGGTTCCTCCATGCCAGGATAAGTAATAAATAGCGACACGACGGTCGTTCCCGACTCCATGAACTTATAGGTCGTGGTCTTCTCATACCTCGTTATATATGGGGTTGTTTCGCCTTCCCTGACGAATCTCCATTCAAACGAAGGCAAGTCGCTGTCGTCCATATCAGTCACCACAGCATCGAACTCCACTTCAAGCGGAGCTTCTGCATCTGCAATGACATCAGTGCTCTCTTCACGCGTTCCGTCCTCATTGTTGTAATATGCGGTCGGAATGATGTCGGCAAAGGCGCAATTATGCACCCAAAAGCCCATAAAAAGTACAAATAACGCTTTAAAATCCATATTTCTATAAATATTTTGTGCAAAATTAGTGAATTTAGTTGATTTACCCACTTTTTTTTCGTAATTTTGTTCCCGATATTTGAAAATATACGAATATGAAACGACTTTTAAGATATTTTTTGGTGATTATGATGCTTTTTGGTGCATCTTTTTCACTGATGGCGCAGTCCACGTCCAAGGTACGTGAGATGCATAAGGTAAAGAAGAAAGAAACCATCTTCGGCATTGCCCGCGAGTATGGATTGACTGTTCAGGAACTCATCAATGCAAATCCTGATATGAACAATCCGGGCTATGAGTTGAAGAAGGGTGATTTTATTGTTATCCCTTATCCCGATACCAAGCCGGCGGAAGCCAAGAAGCCCGCCGCCACGCCGTCACAGGTGACGAATCCCAAGAACCTCAGTGTAGGTGTGATGCTCCCTTTGCACGACGAGAACGGCGACGGTCGCCGTATGGTGGAATATTATCGTGGAGTGCTGATGGCGATAGACAGTCTTAAGCATACAGGACTTTCTGTGGATGTGTATGCCTGGAATGTAGCTGAGGAAGCCAACATATCCAAGTTTCTCAACGACAAGAATGCCTCCAAGTGTGACCTCATCATCGGTCCGCTTTATTCCAAGCAGGTGCCGCCCTTGGCAAAGTTTGCCGAGAAGCACGACATAAAGGTCTTGATACCTTTCTCCATACAGTCTCCTGATGTCTTCAGCAACCAGCATCTGTATCAGGTATATCAGTCGCCTACAGACTTCAACGAGTCAACGATAAACCATTTTCTTAAGCGTTTTGAGGGCTACAACACCGTTATTATCGACTGTAATGACACCACGAGCAAGAAGGGCATCTTCACCATGGGACTTCGTAGGCGTATGGAGACGATGGGGCGCGAGTATAACATCACCAACCTGAAGTCAAGTGAGCCATATTTCGAAAAGGCGTTCAGCAAGACCAAGCCCAATGTGGTTATCCTGAATACAGGTCGTTCCCCGGAGTTGAACCTTGCCTTTGCCAAGCTCAACAATCTAACGATGAACAATCCCGGGCTAGAGATTTCAATGTTTGGTTATACGGAGTGGATGCTATATACAAAGTATGACATTGACAATTTTTATAAGTACAACGTATATATCCCTGCAGCATTCTATCTCAATCCCCTGTCTGCAGCCACAGAGAGGATAAACACCAAGTACCGTTGGAATTTCCATGCCGACATGATGCAGGCGTTGCCCCGCTTTGCCATAACGGGTTTCGACCATGCCATGTTCTTCCTCAAGGGTATTTATCAGCAAGGCAAGAATTTCACTGGTGCGGCGGGTAGCGTAGGTTATATACCTGTGCAGACCCCGCTGAAGTTTGAAAGAATTGCCAATGGCGGCTATCGCAACACGTCGCTGCTGTTCGTGCATTACAAGCCCACGCATCAGATAGAAACCATAACCTATTAACGCCATGAAGAAGACAATACTGTTTTTGTTATTTCTGATATCATTGTCCGCTAAGGCGCAAATTGGCGAGCACCGTAACGACCTTGCCATAGGTGTCAATGGCGGATATGTGTTGGGCAATGTGGGATTCACGCCTACTGTACCGCAGAAGATGCACGGCGGACTGACGGGAGGTTTTACCGTGAGATACACCAGCGAGAAGTATTTCAAGAGCATCTGTGCCATTGTTGGCGAGGTGAACATCGCCCAAATGGGGTGGAAAGAAGACATCCTCAATGTGAATGACGAGCCGGTTATAAATTCTGTGACAGGAGTTGCCGAGGAATACGAGCGTCAGCTGACATATATCCAAGTTCCGCTTATGGCGCGATTGGGATGGGGTAGGGAGCGCAAGGGCTTCCAGGCATTCTTCCAGTTGGGACCGCAGGTGGGCATGTTCCTAAGTGACAAGAAGAAGTCAAACTTTGATTATGCATCGCGCAATGTTGGCGATCGCGTGGGAGCCTTGCGTGACGCTGTCATGGACACCCTTGCCATACAACGCAAGTTTGACTACGGCATCACCGCCGGCCTTGGCCTTGAGTACTCGCATCCCAAGGTGGGGCACTTTCTTGTAGAGGCACGTTATTACTATGGTCTTGGCGACATCTACGCCAACAGCAAGTCTGATTATTTCGCCCGAAGCAATAACAGTGGCATATACATCAAACTCACTTATCTTTGGGACGTGCTTAAGAATTAAGAATTAAGAATTAATAACTCAACTTTCGGAAGTAAGGAAATTTATTGGTAGTTAAGGAGTTAAGGAGTTAAGGAGTTAAGCCAAATGTATTTGCGCTTATATCCAAGGCTCTAAACTAATGGCTTAACTCCTAGCGACCAAAGGGAGCGATAACTCCTTAACTCCTTAA
>JALERP010000038.1 GCA_022764085.1 Prevotella sp. | reverse complement strand
ATTGAATATTCGTGAAGCCTTGCCTATGCGATAGCCGTCATACCAGCTTTCCATTTTCTGTAAATCCATTTCGTGTTTATGGCAGAGTGACTCCACTTCGTCGTGGGTGAACCCTAATGCTGTTGACATTTTGCCTGGACGAATCATGGAATATTCGCAGAAATTGTTCATAGCCGACTCGGTGTTGTATTTCTTTATGGGCAGGATACCAGTGAGATATGCCCCGGCGAATACCTCGTCGGAATCCTGTGTCTTAAACAGTCGACGGAGCAACATGACATATTCATCAAGTATGGTGGGTGTGACAGTGTCAGGATCACCCTTCATCTTCTGTCGCCCGGGAAACTCGCGGCATATGGCGTCCCACTCGTCGATGATAAAGAAGAATTTTTCTCCTGTGGCTTGGTGGATGGAGGCAAGAACATCCATAAGGTCGGAATTGTCCTTGTATTTTACATCGGGAAAAGCCTCTTTAAGTTCATAAATAATCTCTTCCTGTATTGTTCGTACAATATTCTTTCTCATTTCCGGCCGTGCTGTGAATGATGTCACGTCGAGATAGAGCACGTAGTATTTGTTGAGATATGTCTCGAACGTCTTGTCCTGCTCAGCCTTTAATCCGCGAAACAGTTCGCGCGAGTCGCACGACTTGTCGTAATAGGCACAAAGCATCTTTGCCGCCATCGACTTGCCAAATCGACGGCAGCGGGTGACACAACTGTACCGGCTCTCGGAGTTTAGATTAGCATTTATCAGCGGTATCAACGATGTCTTGTCAACATATTCGTGAGACACGATGTCTCTGAAAGCTTTATTACCTTTGTTTATATATGTACCCATGTTTTTCTGACTGTTGCAGGAGTGATATGCCCACAATTCGGAAGCAAAGATAGTGCAAAAAATCGATTTAGCGAAGAAAAAGAGAATAAATTATCTTTTTTGAGCGTAAGATTTTTATTTAAATCGAAGACAAAACAAAATAAAAGTCCAAAAACTTTTATTTTTTTTGTTGAGATGCAGCCTATCTTATCTAAAGATAGTGCAAAAAATCGATTTAGCGAAGAAAAAGAGAATAAATTATCTTTTTTGAGCGTAAGATTTTTATTTAAATCGATGAAAAAACAAAATAAAAGTCCAAAAAGTTTTATTTTTTTTGTTGAGATGCAGCCTATTTCAGTAATATTCTCGCCGCCACTGACGGACGTCTCTAATTATCTTGATGCGATCGTTTAGTGGATGATTACAAAAAAAGATATAAGCGCAATGTTAAGACACTTTAACGGAATAGTTGTACTATCTTATGAATATTATTCGTAACTTTGCACGCAAATAAGGAAAAAGAATATGTTGATTAAAATAAAACAATTAATAAGTATCGTCTGTGAGGCCTCAAAACTGATGGTAAGCGACGGATTTGAGATTGAACAGAAAGGAGGTTGCGAGAATATCGTGACATCATCTGACGTGGCAGTGCAGAACTTCCTGTGCGAAAAGCTATTGGAGATAATGCCGGAGTCGGGATTCTTGTGCGAGGAAAAGGACATCAATGACTCCCGGCATGAATACACATGGATAATCGACCCTATCGACGGCACCGCCAACTACAGCCGCGGCATCGACCAGTGTGCCATCTGCGTGGGACTGAAGCACAACGACGAGATGGAGATGGGAGTGGTGTATATCCCCCGCACAGGTGAGATGTTTCATGCCGAGAAAGGCAAGGGCGCATATCTTAACGGCAAGCCAATCCATGTGTCAAACCGCCCCTTCGGCAATGCCGTGTTGTGCACAGCCCTGCCCGTATATCACAAGGAGTATGCCGAAGTGTGCTCGAGGATTATCGTCGAAGCATTCGGCAAGTGCAACGACATCCGACGCTTTGGCGCCTGTGCGCCTGAGCTTTGCTATTTGGCAATGGGAAGGTGTGAACTGTATTTCGAGTATCTGCTCAGTCCATGGGACTATGCTGCCGCCTCTCTGATTGTGACCGAGGCTGGAGGAGTAATCACATCATCCGACGGAAGCGACCTGCGCCTGACGGAGCCCACGGGTGTCATTGCCGCCAACACCCTACCCAACCACCAACTGTTGCTCGACATAGTGGCTAAATGATTTGCATACAATATTTCAACTCACCATGCGGCGAACTCGTCCTGGCTTCGATGGGCGACGAGCTTTGCCTGTGCGACTGGAACGGAATGCCGTGTGCCGAGCGAAACCTATGCAGGATTAGGCGATACGTGAATGCTGATTTCAGAACAGAGCCTTCCTCTGTCATTGAACAGACCAAGAGACAGCTTGACGAGTATTTTGCAGGCAGCCGCAAGGAGTTTGACATTCCGCTGCACCCCTTTGGAACAGATTTCCAGCTCCAGGTATGGAGGGCATTGTTCGACATCCCATACGGAGAAACGAGGACATATATGGAGATTGCATTGAAAATCGGAAACGCAAAGGGGGTAAGGGCTGTGGCTCAAGCCATAGGCGCCAACGGCATCGACATTCTCATCCCCTGCCATCGTGTAGTAGGCAGCAACAACTCGCTGACTGGCTACACAGGAGGATTGGGTAAAAAGAAGTTTCTATTAAAAATTGAGAGAAAATATGATACAACAGACAGAATTTAGACTTTCGGCAAAACGAAGAGGCTACCATCTCATTACTCGTGAGATACTCGACAACCTACCCAAGCCACTACCAAAGGTTGGCTTGCTCAACCTATTCGTACAGCACACATCATGTGCCCTCAGCATTAATGAAAATGCCGACCCGGACGTGCGAAGCGACATGGAGAAGATTATGAATCACATCGTCAAGGAGAACGAGCCATACTACGACCATGTGTTTGAAGGTGCCGACGATATGCCGGCACATGCCAAAAGCTCGTTGTTTGGTGTCAGCCTCACCATTCCCATCACCAACGGAAGACTGAATCTTGGCACATGGCAAGGCATTTACCTGTGCGAGTTCCGGGATTACGGCGGCGCTCGAAGTATTGTTGCCACAATCTACGAGTAATATCCATTCGTCACAAAAACTTGCCATTCGTCAATCAGTATTGTGCGACAAAACTAACAAAATATGAGTGCATTAAGTATATTATATCTAGTACTGCCATTTCCGCTCGCATTCATTTTGCATGATGCGGAGGAAGTAATAGTACAACATCGTTGGATGCTGTCGCATCGCTATATCTTTGAAGATAGATTCCCGAAAATAAAACCATTATTCAAGTATCTGTCTTCTCTTGACACACGTTCATTCGTCATAGCAGCTATGGAAGAATTTGTCATCCTCATTCTTTGCACTTGTTATGTGCTCATTCAAGGCGATTACTGTATGGAAATATGGTCTGCCCTCTTCATTGCGTTCTCTTTCCATCAAATAGTACACATCATGCAGGCAATAATTCTGCGAAGTTATGTTCCCGGATTGATTACCTCGGTGCTGCTCATACCCTATACATACCTTGGCATACAAAGCATCTGGTATGCAATGAGCGGAGTGGAACTATTGCTTTGGGGCATTGCGGGAATTATATTTATGGCAATAAATCTGATATTTGCCCACTGGATTGGGAAAGAGATAAGGAGTTTGAAGGCGCTGACATTATTATTTTATTGATGACATGAAAAAGATATTTTTTATTATTGTGCAGTTTGTCGCAATATGTCCTGTGTTAGCACAGAGTAATACGAGAATGATTGTCACGACAGACATCGGAGGTTCCGACCCCGATGATATTCAGTCGTTGGTACATCTTATGGTGATGCTGAATGATGTAGATCTGGAAGGTATTATTTCCCAACACGCATGGGTGCCATACGGCACTGACGCTGATGGCATTATCAATGACGTGATTGACGCATACGAAGATGTGTTGCCCAACCTGATTGTTCATGACAAACGGTATCCAAATGCAAGCTCCATCCGGGAGATGGTAAAAATGGGACAGCCTCATGCGGCAATGGCTTGTGTGGGAGAAGGTAAAGACTCCGAGGGGTCGGAATGGATTATCAAGGCAGTGGACAAGAAGGATACCCGTCCGCTGTGGATTGCGGCATGGTCGGGAATGAATACACTGGCACAGGCACTATGGAAAGTAAGTCATACTCGCTCCACGAAAGATGTAGAGAAATTTGTGAGCAACCTGAGAGTGTATGACATTCTCGGGCAGGATGATGCCGGAGCGTGGATAGCGAAGAGTTTTCCTAAGCTGATTTATATTCGTAACAAGAGCGTATATGGTTGGCCTAAGGATGATGAATGGTATAGGAAGCATGTGCAGGAGGTAGGGCCACTGGGGAAGGTATATGCTTCGAGAAGATGGGCCACTGAAGGTGATTCCCCCTCATTCTTATATTGCATAAATAATGGCCTCAACTCTCCTGAACACATCGACTATGGTGGTTGGGGAGGCCGATTCTCATGTATTCGGAAGGAGAATATCGAAAGCATGGATTGGGTCAAGAAAAACAATTTGGACGAGATGCAGTATGCTCCTTACCTGATGTATGGCGCATCGGAAGAGGGAGGCAGGGCAATAAACATCTGGACTGATGATATTCATAATGACTTTATGGCCCGAATGGCATGGACAGTGACAAACAAGTATTCCGATGCCAATCATCATCCTGTGGCTGTCATTGGAAATGACAAGTCACGACGTATTATCTCTGTTTCAGCTAAGGCTGGTAAAGAAATATGCCTGAATGCTGAGAATAGTTTTGACCCTGATGGTAGTCCGTTGTCATTTGTGTGGCAATTTTACAAAGAGCCATCCTCATATAAAGGTAATCTGCTGTTAGAAAGCCCTGACACAGAGAGAACGCGCATTCTAATTCCCGAGGAAGCACAAGGCAAGACCATCCATATTATATTAAAGGTTAGTGACAATGCTCTGCCAAATCTTTGTTCATACAGGAGGATAGTAATAAATGTGAAAGGTTGAACAAGATACAATCGGTAATATCATAAGTCTCTGTTAAATTCCCATAAATATCACAAGATATATATCTGTATATATAGCATTTTTATTATCTTTGCCGAAATATTGCGACATACTATAACATTATGAGAAAGATTTTTATGATAATCTCTGCTGTATTGTGCAACCTTTTGGGATGTACTGCACAACAAGAGAAATTCGAGAGCCTCAACGTTGACGCTTTCGAGAAAGTGATTTCTGACACATCGGTAGTAAGGCTTGACGTTCGTTCCATCGACGAATATGCAAGCGGACACATTGCCAAGGCTATTAACATCGACGTAATGAAAGATGACTTCACGACCAAAGCAACATCCCTCCTGCCCAAGGACAAAACCATTGCGCTATATTGCCGTAGCGGAAGAAGAAGCAAGAAGGCTGCTGGAATACTTGTAGAAAACGGGTATAAGGTGATTGAACTCAACTCTGGCATTTCGGGATGGATAAATGCCAGAAAGGAGATTGTAAGATAAAAATGAAAGATTTAGTTAAAATCACATAAATATCACAAGGATTTATTCCATATATTGAATATTTTGATTAACTTTGCCAACAATATTCATGCATAAAAGTGTAGCAAGAAGGCTAAAGTTCGTGCATAAAAATGTAGCTAATGAGCTAAAGTTCATGCATAAAAATGTAAATAATGGAAAGAAAAGCTTACAAGCAATTGTTGGAATGGAAGAATAATCCACGGCATAAACCACTAATCGTCAACGGCGCACGCCAAGTGGGAAAGACATGGCTGCTCAAATATTTTGGAGAAAAAGAGTACAAGAATGTTGCATACATAAACTGCGACAAGTCAATCCAGATGAAGGCCATATTCGAAGATGGTTATGACATACCCCGAATCATAAGAAATATCAGTGCCATGACAAACGTGGACATTCGCCCACATGAAACACTGATAATTCTTGACGAGATACAGTCTATCCCAAAAGGATTGCCGGCGTTGAAGTATTTCTGTGAGGATGCCCC
>JALERP010000109.1 GCA_022764085.1 Prevotella sp. | reverse complement strand
AGAGCCAAGCTTGCTTGAGCTATTCCGAACCGATGGAGCAGTGAGCGGAGAGCCGAGCTTGCTCGTGCTATCCCGAGTCGCGACAGAGGAAGACGAAGTCAAAGTGCAGCCAGCAATCGACGAAGTCAATTAAGAGTTAAGAATTAAAACACAAAGACACAAAGGAACAAAGTTTTTTTCTGGATACAAAGATAACAAGCGACTTAAAAGTCGCCACAAAGCCTTGCGGCAGAGGAAGCCCCCCGGTCCCCCTAAATCCCCCGAGGGGGACTTGCATTGCGGCAGAGGAAGCCCCCCTAACCCCCCGAGGGGGACTTGCGTTGCGGCAGATAACTTTGTGGGCTTTGTAAAGCAGCTTTAGCTGCTCTTTGTATCTTCCGCTACCGAAAAAAAACATAGTCTCTTTGTGTCTTTGTGTTTAAAATAAAAAAACTCTGTGACTCCATGCCTCTGTGTTCAAAATATAATTAAGAGTTAATTAAACACAAAGACACAGAGGCACAGAGAGTTTATTAATAATTCAAGTTTCGCAAGTAGAAAAAGGACGGTCCCTAAAGGGAAGCAAGCGTTCAAGGTGCGCCCCGAAGGGGCAACAAGCTCATAGCCCAAGGCGACGCCTTGGGTGGGTTGAGGCGATGAAGTGCGCCCTGCAAGGGCAAAAGCATGGATACGAAACGCTTGTGTTCTGACGCTTTTGCCCCCTCAGGGCGCACCTCGCGGCGGTAAACATACCCAGGGTGTCGCCCTGGGCTATGCGCTTGTTGGGCTTTCAGCCCGTTCCTTGAACGCTTGATAACCACAAGTGAACACTTGCGAAACTTGAATCAATTAGTTGTCTGAAAACAGAGAAAGATATCTACTCTGCGCTCAAATAATAAAAACTCCGTGCCTCCGCGCCTCTGTGTTCAATCAAAAAAACTTAGAACGGGCGCCCGAAACCGCCACCCATCGGCATGCGGTTGCCACCACGATTGCCTCCCATTCCTGGACCTCCAGGACCGCCAGGCATTCCGCCACGTGAAGACTTGCCACCGAAGGCATTGAAGCGATATGTCACGCGAAGCATACCATAACTGTTGATACTGTTGTATTCGGTATCACTGCGCATCATGGCAGAGATAGTGCGGCTGATAGTGCTCTGCTGCTGCAGGATGTCATACCACTGCAGACTGACTGTAAGAGGCTTACCCTTGAGGAAACTCTGTGATAGCTGCGCGTTCCACACAAACTCGTTGGTGTTCATCGAGGCATCGCTATATCCGCGCCTGCTGTTCATGCCGAGGTTGGTGGCAAGACTCATGCCCCACGGCAAGGTGACGTTGATGTTCGAACCATAAGAGAAATCCCATGTGTCCATATTGTTCATAGGCTGCAGCTCGTTGCGGGTGTGCTGATAGTTGACCGTTCCCGTAAGCTCAAACTCCAGCCAGCTGTTGCGTAATCCTGCCGTCAATGTCTCCTTCACTCCTGTGGTGTTCACGGTATTCCTGTCTGCCACCTCCTTGTTGTTAAGGTTAAGGAAGCCCACACGGTGACTGTAGTTGAAGTCGGTGAACGTGTTTACATAGAAGCGACCAAGAGTGTCAAGCGCGGTGTTGAACATTAATCCCGCAGATGTATTCCAATTGCCGTTGATGTTCTGCGGTTGCGTGGTGCGTCCACCTGTCACGGGGTCGTATGTCACCATGGAACTGATTGCATTTCTTGTGTTCTGATATGACAAGTGAACCATTACCGCCTGCTGGTACTTCTGCATATAGTTGTTATAGAAAAGGCGCAGAGAGTTAGTAAACGACGGTTTCAGTCCTGGATTACCCTTGCTGATGTTCAGCGGGTCGCTGTCATCAGTTATGGCGAGCAAGTCGGTCATCGAAGGCTGTGATGTTGATCCGCGATAGTTGAAGCGCAACTGGCTGACCTTTGAAATCTTCCATCGGAACTCGGCTGTAGGGGTTATATTGGTGACGTGGCGCACTGTATCTACATACACACCCTGATAATCCTGTATGAAGTTAGTCTGCTGCGGCTGCACCTTTACTCCCACATTGAAGTTGTAGTCCTTGCGTATCACTCGCAGCATCACGTCGATGTCGTGGATATAGTTCTTGTATTCCGAGTATTTGCTGAGGTCTTTGTCTAAATAGCTCTCAAACGGATTGCCAAGACGACCGAGTGCATTGAGATATGCGTCCCAACTGCGGTAGTCGGGAACAAGACCGTCGAAGAAGTTCTCGCCGAGATTACTGAAGTCATAAGTCGAGCGGTCGCTCTTGGTGCGGTTATAACTAAACTGATAGCTGAACTGCAGATAAGTAGCCTTCATAATAGGTTCGCTATACGTAATCTTTGCCGAATAGCTGTATGTCTTTGAAGGAGTAAGGTTCCAACGGTTTGTCTGGTATGCGGAGTCGGTGCCCATGGCATTCATCACCTGATAAAGATGCACATTGTTCAGCGACAGGCTCTTGTTCTGCGAGTCCTTGTAGTTGGCATTGAGCTGCACTGTGAGGTTGCGTCCATTATTGCTTAACTTCCTGTTAAACTGGAGCATACCTCCGAAGTTCTTTGAGTCGGAATATGTGATACCGTTTCGCAGGCTATGGTTAACCATCACTGAGTCGGCTGCTTCAAGTATCTTGATACCTTCATCCGACAGAGGGTCATCCGTATATAGATAAGGGTCGTAACTGAATGTTCCAGACTCTGACGATGACAATCCGTCGTTCTTGGAATATGAGAAATTCGGACGGAAAAGGATGTTTGTCATAGTGTCGGGCATCCACTCGATACGCATATTTGCATTCCATGAGTCACTGCGTGTATAACTGTTGCTCAATGAATTAGAGAAAGAACCCTTCTGACTTACGAAGTTCTCCGTCGCACTGCGCGATGCCACGTCGCCGTCTCTGTGGTTCCATCTTATATTACCATTCAACTTCAACTTGTCGTTTTCCTCATAGTTGAAGTTTAGTCCCACCATCTTCGATGCGTTCAATCCGTTGCGTGCACCTCCAAATCGACCGCCTCCTCCACCACCGGGGAATCCCATATCGTTGGTGTTGTTGGCATTCAAAAATCCCATAACGCGCAACTTGTCGTTGAACACGGCACCCATGCCACGGCCAGTATATCTGTCCTCTGTACCCACACCGCCCTCGATGTTGGCAAACACACCCTTGTTCATGCCTCTCTTGATACCGAAGTCGAGCACAGTCTGCTCTTCGCCGTCATCAATTCCCGACACTCTCGCCAGGTCGCTCTTCTCGTCGTATGCCTTCACCTTTTCGATTACGGATGTAGGCAGGTTCTTCATTGCGGTCTTCGTGTCTCCTGTCATGAACTCCTTACCGTCAACGAGGATTTTCTTCACCTCCTTACCGTTGATGGTGATTTTACCGTCATCGCTTACCTGCGCTCCCGGCAGTCTCTTCACTAATTCTTCCACCACCGAACCCTCGGGCACTCGATAAGCGGCAGCATTATATACAAAGGTATCTTCCTTCAATGTCACCTTTGCGGCATTAGCAGTCACCGTGGCACCTTCAAGCATGATGGCATCAGTCTTCATCGACAGTTTTCCAAGGGCGACGTTCTTGCCGCTCACTGTGATGTCCTTGGCGTAGTTTTTGAATCCAACGCAAGATACTTTAAGGATATACTTACCGTCGGCAGGAGCTGATAGACGGAAATTACCGTCATAGTCGGTCACAACTCCCTTTACCAAGGTACTGTCCCTCTTCTTCAGCAGTTTCACTGTAGCAGAAGGTAATGGCTCACCACTTTCGGCTTCAACAGCCTTTCCCGTGATTGTTCCCTGTGCCTTCACCATCAAGGCTATAGCCACGAGAACCAATGTCATCAATGCTTTCTTCATAAATATAAAAAATTAATCGTCCAAATTATCATTGTCTGACATTTGGACGATTAATACTATTAAAGGTTTAATCTACACTTGTTTTTTTATATTTGACACCTTTTTTATTGAACACAGAGACACAGAGTCACAGAGTTTTTTATTTTTGAACACAAAGACACTAAGAGACTATGTTTTTTTTCGGTAGCGGAAGATACAAAGAGCAGCTAAAGCTGCTTTACAAAGCCCACAAAGTTTTCTGCCGCAAGGTGTTTTTTTGTAAGCACTCAATTTAGGGCACACATCTGATTTAGAGCACTTTTCAGTGCTCCATTTCTCAGAGTGTTAAAAATTAAACGTTTGATTTAACAGTTGGCATAAGCCATACCTATATTGGCGGGTGTCAAGCTGAAGAAATCTCGACATCCATTAAATATCTTTTTGAAAAATTCACCAAGGTACCTCCAACAGGACATGCCATGAAGCTTTACGGTGGAGATAACACTATGATAGGCAACAGCCATCTCAACTCCTTCATCACTTCCGTAATGCAGGGAGTTGTTACGCTGAGTCGTGAGCTTTCTGATGGTTCGCTCCGCTATGTTGTTGTCTATCGGATAATTGCCGTCCTTTTGATAGGCGAAGATCCCATCCCAGAACTTATTAAGATAGTTCAAGGCCTCTGTCAGGTATGGACTTCGCTCCGTCTCATCCTTTGCAAGTTCCATGTCGAGCCTTGATCTTAGTCTTATCAATATCTCTTTAGTTTCAAGACTTTGCCGTCG
>JALERP010000029.1 GCA_022764085.1 Prevotella sp. | reverse complement strand
GTTCTCTGAGATTCTCGCAAAATAGAATGCCGTAGGGGGGTACGGGAATTTCGGAAAAATCGGGAGCACTCAATTGTTAAAGGATTTAACAGTGCTTTTAATCCACTGTGTATAAAGGAATACTACCTGCTGAATAGTTACTTAATTCTTAACTCTTAATTATTAATTCTTAATTCAACATTTATGACTCAAGAAAACAAGACAAGGCTAATACGATTTTTGTGGAACCTTGCATCGGCAATCCTCGCAGCCGCGGGTACCGCATTGGGAGTAAGTTGCGCTGTGGCGTAGAAAACAGAAAAAACTAATCCACCCTAATCTCCGCCAAGCGGTAGTTCTTGGGCGAGAGACCCGTCTGCTTCTTGAAGAATGTGCCGAAGGCAGAAGCATTGGGGAAATGGAGCTCATCGGAGATTTCCTGTATCGTCTTGCTCGTGCTCGTCATGAGAAAAATGGCGCGGCGGATGATTGCCTTGAAGACAAGGTCCTGGACGGTATAGCCACAAATGCCCTTCACCATTGAGGACAAATATTTGGGAGAGAGGCACAGACGGTCGGCATAGAATGCGACGCTGCGCTCCTTTTGGTAGTGGTCGCTGATAAGGGAAATGAGTCTTACAAAGACGTCTATCTTGTGACCTGAGGCTTCACCTCCCTGCACAACCTTGCGGTTGAAGATTGAGCAAAGACGATAGGTGAGGCTGAGCATAAGGAGCTTGCGCTCATGTCCGTCGAACATTGTTGTCTCGGTGTAACTCGCCGACGGCAGCAACTGCGAATAATCAGTCAGGGCATACTCCTCACCCGTGGCGAGGATGACAAACGGACGCGGATTGAGCGTGGAATACAAACGCATCATCATCACCGTGTTGCCAAGAATTTCACGTATAGGTGATATGCGATAGAACAACAGGGAATACGCAAGGTCGGATGAGGCACTCATTATTTGAAATTGCACGTTCTCGGTGAGAAACAGTGTCTCCCCTGCCCTCGACTCCATCATTTCATCGTTGACAGTGAATGTGTAGGAACCTCGTGTACACACCACCAAACCGATATAATCCACAAGATATGACGACATGAGACATTTGGGAAAGACATTGAGACATCCTTCCGAACTGCACACGTCAAGACGCCTTTCGAGTGCGTCCTGCAACACCGTCAATCTTACCGACTCTTGTTCCATAACATGGGTAATATACGAAAAACGCTGCGAAGATACAACTTTTTTCGCAATTACCGCACTTTTTTTCGCTTTTTCTTGCATTTTCACGTATATTTAAACACAGAGACACAAAGACACAGAGTTTTTTGTTTGTTTTCTCTGTTTTACATAAAAATATCCTCTGTATCTCCGTGCCTCTGTGTTTTTATAATATCACCTGAACCGGAACTTCACTTCCCTCGGTATGCGCTCCCAATCCTGCAATTTGCGCTTAGGCCACGGCACGAAGAGTATTATTCCCGCACAGATGATACAGCCATAGAATGTCCATCCCGCCATCTCCTTGATAGTGGTAATGGTGGCCTGAACCGTCACCTTGCCCTTCAACTGCAAAGCAGCCATCTGCTGGGCCTCGGCATCAGTCTTTCCCTGCATCTTCATGCCCTGCACCGTCATGTCGTAGGTCTTTGCCGTCTCTGCATCCATACGGTCGAAGTCCTGGGCATAACGAGTGATATAATACTGCTGGCGATGCTGAAGGACATTGCTATAAAGGGCACTACCAATGCCCGGACCGATAATCATACGTACGGTGAGCATGATGCACACCCATGTTGACATCAGCTTGTAGGGCATGCGCTGGTTGGCATAAACAGCGGTACATGCATAGAGGAGCATCATTCCGGCTGCACGGATGATGATGGGCCACTTCATTCGCTCCATCATACCGGCAGTCTGCACCTCAAAATACATATACACAGCGGAGAGTCCGATAAAGATAAATCCCCAAAAGAAGAGCCACTTGAAGTGTATCTTCTTGGAACTGCAGTAGATAGCCATGACAAGTCCGACGAAATACCCCAGAAGCACCCAGTTGCCCACCTCGGCAATCTGCAGGTTGTCCATCTTCATGCCCACACTCATGAACACGTTGACAAACATCGCGCTGGAGTTGAAAATCATGAGTCCGAGGAAAAGAAGGATACCACCCTGGATGCTACGCGACTTCAACGCCGTGATGAGGAAATAAGCCGAACGACGGGTTCTTTCGAGGAAGAGAAACAGAAGCACTGACACGATACATATCAGCGTTGCCAACTGTATGCGCTGGTCGTCATACCAGTCAAGCACCTTACCATATACCATTATATATATGAAGGAAAGGCAGGCAATAGAAAACACCGTGAAATCCCCGAACTTGGAGAAGTTGATGGGAATGCGGTTGTTGGGGAAGGGATTATACGGCATCGTGAGCCATACGATGATCACAGCCACTCCCAACACGGCAATCATTGCATAATAGACATACTGCCATTCATAGTTGTATGCAAACCATGCAGTGAGCCATGTGCCTATCTGACCAAGCACCATGAAGAAATAATAGATAATTGGCATGGATGCCGTCTTCTCGTAGTCGAGCTTGTCCCATCCCTCCTCGGTAGTAGGTTCATTGCCCGGGGTGAGGTTATGGGTAGCCTCGATGTGGAAACCGTAGGTGATGAGCGTGAAGAGGTTGCACATCAACAGAGCCTGACGAACGAATCCCATAACGAGCGAGCACAGGGCAAGGACATACACACTGTCGGTGCGGGCACAGACAAAGCTCAGCACTATCAGTATGCCGAATCCCCACATCAGCATTATCTTCTCGCGGCGTATGCACACGAGGTCGTAGAAGAACGGCGAGAAAGCCGCCATTCCCACCGACGTGGCAAAGCCCACAAAGGAAATATGTTCCGAAATGATGCCCAAGCCACCAACCATCTCGCTGCTGTTGGCGGAATAGACTCCACCGACGGTCATTATAGGTATGAAAAGGAAAATCAGAAAGATGATTCCCAACGGCTTAGGCACCCAATCGTAGAACGGAAAATTCTTATTCACAACAGAACTATTTACTGTTAATATTATGATTAAGAATTAAAAATTACGAATTAAGAAAGAATGTCTTTACATAATTATTTGCGCATAACACCATTTCTCTTAATTTTTAATTCTTAATCCTTAACTCTTAATTCTTAACTTCCGCCTTCACAATAACCATCATACCTGCAGCCAAGCGGTCGTTATCCTCCTTGCTGAGGTTGGTGAAGTCGATGCGCACAGGTACGCGCTGCTGTATCTTGACGAAGTTTCCAGCGGAATTATCGGTGGGAGTGAGTGAGAACTTAGAACCGGTGGCGCCGGATATGGCGGTCACCTTGCCTGTGAACTCCTTGTCGCTAATGGCGTCAACAGTCATGCGTACGGTCTGACCCACGTAGAGGTTCTCCACCTGAGTCTCCTTGTAGTTGGCAATCACCCACTTCTGCGTATCGGGAATGATATAGGTAATGGTCTGACCTGCATTCACCATCTGTCCCTCTTCGAGAGAACGGCGTCCCAACTTACCGTCGCAAGGAGCAACAACCACGCAATAAGACAGGTTGAGTCTTGCCATCTCCAAGGCAGCCGTGGCACGCTCAATAGCGGCAGCTGTGTTGCCCTTGCGAGTCTGCACCTCATTCACACCTGAGAGGGCTGCCTTCTTCTGCTTGAGGGTGGCGTCAAGTTTCTTCTTTGTCGCCTTGTATTCAGTTTCATACTGTTCGAGCTGGATAGGAGTGGCAGCATCACGTGCCACAAGGTTGCGATAGCGCTCCACGTCCTTAGCCAACTTCTGCAAACGAATCTCTATCTCCGATATTGATGCATCATATACCGAAGCCGTAGTCTCAGTGGTATTCAAGGTGGCATTCATAACATTGGCGCCTGCCTGGGCGTCCTTCAGTGCAGCCTCTGCCTCCATCACGCGGATGCGGTATTCACGGTCGTCGAGGATAAGCAGGGTGTCGCCCTTCCTTACGTTCTGATGTTCCTGGAAGCATATCTTCTTGATATATCCCGAAGCACGCAGATTAACGGGCGAGAGATATTGCTCCACCTGCGCGTCGTTGCTTGACTCATTCGACCTGTAGTCGATGAACATACACACTACCTCGAACACTCCCCAAGCGATGAGTGCCAATCCGATGAGACTGACTATCATCTGACGCACTTTCTGCTTCTTCAACTGTTCCGCTGTCTTCTCGTGGCTTTCTGACACCGTTGTTTCCTGGCTCTCCACAGCCTTGTTTTCCTTATTTTCCATTGTCGTATTATATTTTCAATTTATGTTTTGCAAATAAATTTTCATCATTATAAATCATAGAACTCTTAAACTCTTAACTCTTAATTTTTAACTCTTAATTCTTAATTCCCAATCAGTGAACCAAGAGTCCCCGTGAGTTTTAGCACTGCGAGATTCGACACCTCGTAGTTATAATGAGCAGTGAGGTAGTTGTTCTGCGCCTCCGACATGCTCATCTCGTCCTGAAGCACCTCCACCATGGATGTAACCCCCTCGCGATAGCGATCCATCGTCACCTTATATATATCTTCGGCAAGACGGTAGTTGTCGCGCTGCTTGCGGTAGTTGCGCTCGTTGTTCATCAGGTCGTTCACGGCATTCGAGTATTGGGTCTGAAGGTTCTTCAATGTGTTCTCGTAGGCGATACGCGCATTGTCGGCGTCAATCTTTGCCTTGCGTATCTTGGAACGTTTCTCAAAACCGTCGAATACGGGAACGCGGAGCGTAATGCCAAGTCCGTTGGAGTCATACCAATGATTGCTCTCGCCGGAATGGAACCAGTTCTTAAACTTGTCGGTATAAGCAGTAAAGGTAAAGTTGCCGGTAAGGGCGACAGTGGGCAGATAGGCATCCTTGGCCAGTTTCACCTGCTGCTCGGTAAGTTTCTCCTGCGTACGCATGAGCTGCAGTTCATACAGGTTGACATTAAGTCCCGACTGGACCGCCATATTGATGTTGTCCACCTTCTTCACATCTACAACAATATCCTCGTCGGCAGGATAGTCCATGGCATACTTTAGCATGTTGTATTGCTCGCGAAGCATAGCCTTGGCATTGGCGAGCGAGACGTCAGTGCTCTCTATCCTGACGTTGATGCGCTTGAGGTCAACTGCAAGAGCCATCTGGTTGTCATAAAACGCCTGGGCGAAATTCCTCAGTTCCTCAAATCTCTTGAGGTTGTCGCTGATGATGGTAATCTGCTCGGTGGTGTTCTGTATGAGATAGTAGAGTTTTGCTATCTGCATGATAATGTCCTCACGCGCCTTCTCATACGACAGTTGGTTGAGATTGTCGAGAGTCTTGGCAATCTCTACGGCAGTAAGAGCCGTCTGACTGTAAAGCGGCATCTGCAACTGCAGACTTGCTGATGAGTTGTACTGCAATGTCTTGGTGACATTGTACAGCTTTCCGTAGGCCGTTCCGTCGGTGACAGACACGGGCGGTGTAAAGTTGTCATTAAATCCCGCTGCAAAATTTATCTGCGGCAGCAGGCGTGCGCGGTTTTCGCTGATGTTGTGTTTGCCCTTAGCCACTTCATTACGACTTGACTTGAGCGAGAGATTCTTCTCAATGCCAATAGTCAGACATTCCTTGAGTGACATTACTCTTTGGGCACTTGCTGATGACACAGTCAGGAGCAAGGAAAAAGTGAACAGTAATTTCTTCATTCTTTGCTAACGTCTAAATTCGGCTGCAAAATTACTGCTTTTATATGAAACACTGCTATTCACATATAAATTGAATATGTTCAAAAAGTCGTTTTTTATTTTAAAACACAGAGACACGGAGACACAGAGCAAATATGAAGGCGCTATAGACCAACAAAAACTCTGTATCTCCGTGTCTCTGTGTTCAATAAATAAAAATTAGAGCAGGGCAGCTATGGCAGCGTCCAAGTCCTTAATCTGCGCCGAGCGGCTGACAAGGGTGTTGCTCTTGTCGATGAGGAAGAACTCAGGGAGAGCTTGGACGTTATATAGTGTGACATACTTCGACGAAGCTCCATCCTCGTCCCTCACACTAATCCAAGGCAAGGCGGCAGTCTGCTGCTTCCAGAAATGCTCGTCACTGTCGAGCGAAATCTGGTAGATTTCCAATCCATGCGAATGATATTTATTATATAGTTCGCGAAGCATAAGGATGCGCTGTGGCGAATCTTCAAGAGCAAATGCATGGAAGTCAAGAAGCACGACCTTGCCCTTCAACTCGGTGAGTGAGCGCGCATTACCCTTGTTGTCATTGAGTTTCACGTCGATGATTCCAGCCTCCGACACCTTGCTTGCGTCAATGGCGGCAGTTTGTCTGTCGGATATTATGCGGTCAGTCTTCAGTCCTTCAATAGCGATGTTATGCAGGTTTTCGCCTCGCAACGCGCCAGGATAGAACGTGTCCCAGCTTGTTGCCACGGCGGCAAACACCTTGATGTCATCGCGGTTGCTGCGTGGATTGAAGATGAGATACGGGCCAATGGCCTGAAACAAGGCGAAATATGAAGAGGCAGCCTTGGGCTCCTTGAAGATATAGTCGCTCTTCACCTCATCCTTATATACATTAATCATCTTCATGATACTGTCGGAAATGACATCCGAACCAAGTTCACGGTTCTGCTCTATGAGAATCACCTTGTTTTGCAATGCAATCTGCTTCAGAGCCAGTTGGCGAATCTTCGAACATTCCTCCGAACCGCTCACCTCGTAGTTGGCAGCCATATCCGGCATCTTGGCCTTCACGGATACAGTCTCAGTGGAATCCACGGATATATTTATTATCTGTCCGGCAATGCGCAGACGATAGAACTCTGGTGCCTCCGGGCATTTGTCACTGAAGTCAAACTTTCCGTCAGCGTCAAGCCTTACGGAGTCAACCACCACAGGGCCTTCCAGACTAATATTCTCAAAATACAGCAGCGAGTCCTTGGCGTTCTCAATGCTACCTTCCACATGGAATTTCTTCTCGCTACATGCCGTAAAGGCTAATGCAGCCATCACCAAGGAGGCTGCCGGAAACAATTTCTTCATATAATATTTTCTTCTTTCAATTATCAACATTCAACAATCAATCTTCAACCTTCAATCTTGCGATTTCGGCTGCAAAGTTAGTGCAAGTTGGTCGAAATACAAAATAAAATCATAAAAAAATGAAAATAATGGCAGATATTTGGTGTTTTTCTCGTTCATTTGTATAATTATGAGTAACTTTGCCCGATTTTTGATGTAAACAAACAATTTTTTAGATGAACGTAATTACGAAAACAGTATCGTTGCCTGATGGAAGAACCATCAGCATCGAGACCGGGAAAGTGGCAAAACAGTGCGACGGTTCATGTATGCTCCGTATGGGCAACACCGTTCTTTTGGCCACCGTTTGT
>JALERP010000201.1 GCA_022764085.1 Prevotella sp. | reverse complement strand
AATCATTAAGACTCAGGAGTTTATGGTTGGTCTTTGTTGTATGTTTCATTGTCTTCATTTCCATAATTCTTAATGTGGCGCATCACTCATTGTTGAGTGAATATACCAAGATGCGCTGCAAAGATACGAATTTTCTCTCATATAAGCATCAAAATGCTCGGAATTTTATTCATATTTATGACAGTTTAACGTTGAAACAGGCTTTCTTCCGCATTTTTGGATGCAAAATTAATAGATATCAATGATATCTGCCGAACTTTGCCACTATACAACCAAATTCAACTCTGAACGACATAAGTCCCCCATAATCTTCTCTATTCATAGAATCTTAATCCTTTTCTTTCCTTACTCTCTTTACTATTGGGCTTTTCGGGATCCGCCCTGCCGACATCGACGCTGCAAAGGTAGCACCTCTCCGCTTTCCATGCAATCCAACTTCGTAAATGCCAGCAACCACTTCGCAGTCTCTCCTCCCGCTTGTACATAATGACGCTACAAAGTTAGTACCATCCTTCCACATTCCCCAATATGGTTTGTAATCTACCCACTTTGGTTTGTAAACGCCGCATTTTGCACGTCCCAACACCCAACAACTGTTAAAAACGCCCGTCAAATCATCACTTTTCTCCCCAAACTCTTGCACAATTCAAATAAAAGTCGTACATTTGCATCAACAGAACTCGTTTGCATCCCGTCAGAACTGCAGGCGAGTCATTTTTTTATTATAAATTATGAATCAGAGTCCAAGAACAATTCAGCAGCAGATAGCCATACTCAAATCAAGAGGGATGGATTTAAGCGACGAAAACCTCGCCACCTCATATCTAACAAGAATCAGTTATTTCCGTCTAAAGTACTACTGGACGGATATGATTGATGTAGCAACTGGGCATTTTTCTGATGATGCAAGTTTTGACACTGTCATTCAACGGTATGAGTTTGACAAAAGGCTAAGGAGCATACTATTTGCCGCAATCGAGATTCTGGAAGTTGGCCTACGCACCAAATTCATAACCACAATATCGTTGGCTACTAATTCAGGGCTGTGGTATCTTGACTCGTCACTGTTTGACAACCAACAGTTTCATGAAAGTGTCGTGTTGGACATGAAAACAGAATTTGGACGAAACTCAGACCCATTTGTACGCAAATACATTGATGAGCATCCCAATTGGGACAAGAATTCGCTCAGCGGTGACAATCCCGACGCATGGATGATTTTTGAGACAGCCACCTTTGGAACACTCTCAAAGATGTATAAGAATCTCAAAAACCAATCTCCGCTGAAGTCGAGGATTGCTAATGAACTCGGACTCTACTCTGCAAGGGACCTGTCAAGTTGGCTGGAAGCCATATCCGTGTTGAGAAACACCATTGCACATCATTCACGGATTTGGTACAGGATATTCTCTAAGAAACCTACCAACATAAGAGGACATCGTTATAAGTGGATGGTACAAGACATGACAGAGCATCAAAGGAAACGTGCCTTTGGGGTCATTTCCTGCCTGCTGTATCTTTGCAACGCCATAAAGCCAGACAATACTGTCAAGGATGACATAAAGGATTTGTTCTGTTCCATGCCCGATGTCCCCGTCTTCATGATAGGATTTACGAGAGGGTGGGATAATAATCCCTTATGGGAATAGCATTGTCCGTATGCTGAGTATATTACAAACAAAGGGAAAAGAAAATCTCTCTTCCCCTTGTTTTTTTGTATGTGCTGATCACCCAAACACCCCGTCGGTAAGACTGACTGCCTGGATTTTCTTGTCGAGGCTCACCTTGGCATACACTTCCGTCGAGGTCACACTGCCATGTCCCAGCATTTCCTTCACAGCAGAGATGTCAGCTCCCGCCGTGATGGCGAGGGTGGCTGTTGTATGGCGGCTGCTGTGATAGGTGAAGTCCTTTTCTATCCCTGCCTTGTCCTTGATGCGCCTGACATACTTGGATATGTTGTCCGATTTCTTGACGAGGTGGTACACGAGGGCATCGGGGTTGCTTTCGTCACGTGGCGGAAGCAGCGACTGGGCAAGGTCGTTGAGGGGGATGGAGACGACACGCTTGGTCTTGCGTTGCGTGATGCAGATGGTTGGCGTTCCGTCGATGTCCTTGATGTCACTCCATCGGAGATGCTGCATGTCGCCAAGCCGTAAGCCCGTCATTGACGACAAGCCGAAAGCAAGCTGCACCTGCCGCTCATTGCCGGTGGCTGTCTCCACGTTGAGGAAGCGGGTCAGTTCTTCGGGAGTGAGGAACTCACGGTGCTTGTCGGGGGCATGGAACCGCTCGCCTTTTGTGAGGTCGTGGATGGGATTGGCTGCAATGAGGTCGCTGCGCATCGCCTTGTTGAAGATGGCTTTCACCGTTTCCTCAAACAGCAGGAGCGTGTAGTCAGCCAGTTTGCCGCCATCTGTCTTTATCTGCCGTGGGTTACGGTACTCGTTGCGCATGAAGTCAAACAGACCGCTTACCACCTCCCTGTCCACGTCTTTCAGCAATATCCCTTTCTTCCCTCTGTTTTCAAGGTATGACGCTATGCGTTTGCGCACCACACCCTTGTGCTGCAGCATCTTCCTGCTGTTGCCGCAATCCTCCGACCACCTGATATACTCGTCGCACCATTCCAGCCATGTAGGGTTGACGGTGTCCTTCTTCTGATGCTTCTTCCTCTCCTCACTCTTGAAGTCTGGAGGGCATAGGATGCGCTTGGCCTTGATCTCCTGTGCTTTGCGCAAAGCCTCGCCGTTGAGCCGTCTGGCTCTGGCTGAGTCTTCCGGCACGAGGAAAATGCCGAGATACTCCTTTTTGCGGAAGCCCGTCTCGTAATATTCCAGATACAGGCTCCGGTTGCCTGTCGGCAGTCTTCTTTCCTTGATTTCCACTTTCATCTGCTTTTCCCTTTCTTTGTTAGTTGAACATGTTGTTGACGAGGTTCACCGTCTCCAGTTTCTTCTTGTCAACGATTTTGGCATACACCTCCGTCATCTTGATACTGCTGTGACCGAGTATCTTGCTCACCGTATAGAGGTCAGCACCGAGCGTGAGCAGCATGGTGGCGGCGGTATGGCGGCTGCAGTGGTAGGTGATGTGCTTCTCTATCCCTGCCTCCTTCATCCACTCCCCGAGTATCACTTCCACTGTCGTAGAGGTGATTTGCAGCTGGTGGTAAATGATGATTATACTTTCCACTATTACATAATATCGCGAAGACCATTCATAGACTTGTTATATGAAAGTCATCAATGGTACAAATATTCATGGAATAGGGAGAAGGATATAAAGGACTCAAGTCCGGCATGTCTCAGCACTAAATGGCTGTCTGGTGTAGGAGAACACGAAACTGACAAACACGAAAAGTTTATTAATCCTTTACAGGGTGTGTCAACAGAAAATTGTTGGGATAATATATGGAAAGATTGATACGAAAAAAAAGAATAGGATTATTCTGAGGAGATATTAAATAAACCGAGAATCAATGTGGCTAAATATGAAAGAGATAATGAAGGTGTATTCATAAAAATCGAAATATTTGAAGATGAATATAATAAACAGTCAAAGGATTATGGTGATTGATAAACTATTTATGCTATGTGTCCATTTTCTCGAATGGTTGGGGAATACTACCGGTCTGAACTACAAGCAGATTTCCGTCGTGTTCAATATCTATATACAGGGCGGAATTCTGTTTGTTAGTAGTTGGTTGCCCTTGATTAAGGTTATTTCATGTGATTGGAATCTTGAAAGGGAGTGGAGTATATTCGTTTATGGAGGATGTTTAACATACATAGGCATATATGGATATGGATTGTATAGATTATGCAAGCGTTACTCTACTCCGCTTGAAGATGCATTTGACATTTGCGTAGATGACCTGTTGTATTTGTCAAGGAAATGGGGATTGTCATATAATGCAATAAATATCCTAATATTCGTCATTGGTTGGATTCTTTGTGTGGGGGCAAATTGTGTATTCTGTTTTTGGATTAGTTAAAAATATATCATTAAGATTATTTGCATTGTTTCTGAAAAAACAACGTGGATTCGTTGGATTATTCGGATAATATGCTTACCTTTGCAAGAGAATTTGAAAGATAAAGGAAATCAATAAGTACATTTGTTATGCAAGACTTTGCAGCAATAGATTTTGAGACAGCCAACAACGAGCGTAGTTCGGTGTGCTCTGTTGGCGTAGTGATAGTGAGGGGTGGGGAGATAGTGGATAAGTTCTATTCTCTCATCAAGCCCGAGCCAGAGTATTATAACTAGTGGTGCAGTCAGGTTCATGGCCTTTGTGCTGAAGACACCGACAATGCACCAGTCTTTCCCGAGGTGTGGAAGCAAATTGAGCCA
>JALERP010000020.1 GCA_022764085.1 Prevotella sp. | reverse complement strand
TGTTATAGTTGAGGTTCTTCGATGTAGGGCAGTCCTTGTTGTTGTCAGAATACGGACGATATTTCTTCAACCACAGGTGGGTGTCCTGATAACGCTCGGTATAACTATATTCACGAACGTCCCACACCGTTGCGTCGCGGCGCACGTCACCTTCGGGGAACATCTCCATGGTCTCCACTCGCATAGGCAGGAAGCCCCATCCGTCCTCACCGGCATTCCATCCGTCACCGCCGGGCCATGTGTTAGGAGAAATCAATGTAGGCAACACGCTACCGCCTGCAAACATGGCTGTACCCCAGTCGCGCTGTGCGGCATTGTCGTCATAGTTAACCTCGAATATTGACTCCTTGCACCATTCGCCTGACTCCTCCCACAAAGCAGCATAGTCGGGATTGAGTTCGTAATCCGATGAATTGATAATCTCCTTCATAAAACTGAGTGCCTTGGCATATCGCTGTGTATCCTTCTGATACATAACCATCTCGGCATAGAGCATATATGCCATAGCCTGAGAAACGCGACCCGACTCTGTTGCAGGCCATCTCATTGGCAGCACATTAGAGGCGATGATGTCCTCCAGTTCAGGAATCAACTGCTCGTATATCTCGTCGGCAGTCAACTGAGGCGCTGTGTATGGCAACTCAAGGTTTTCGAGATAGAAAGGCACATTGCCATAATAATGCCACAATATATTATAATAGTACACGCGAAGGAGTCGGGCCTGAGCCTCACATTTTTTACGGTATTCTTCTGTTGCGCCACCCCAAGAGCAATACTTGATGACGTCGTTGCAACGCTTAATACCTGAATAGAAGTCTGTCCAAAGTGTGGCAAGGGTGTTGTTGCCGTCGCCCTCGAAGTTGAAGAGCTTGTGCCAGTGCTGGTTGTCGGTGTTGCTCTGTCCGCCCACCCAGAAGTCGTCGCCGAGGATTTCGGCATCCACTGTGAGGTCGTTGTATGCCGTACCGTCCCAGTCGGGCCAGTGCAGAGGAGAATAAGCCGACATAAGGGCTTCTTCTAAGGTTTCCTCCGAAGTATAGTATTCCTCTAATGGTTCTCCCGTGGGGTTATTCACCTCCAGAAAACTGTCACTGCACGATGTTGTGAGCATCATGGCTGATGTAGCCATTGCCAAGAATATATTCTTTTTCATATCGTTGTCCTTTTTTATATTATTTAATTCCTCATTCCTAAATTCCTCATTCCTAATTAGAAATTCAGGTTAACTCCAATGGTATATGTGCGTGCCTGTGGATATACTCCATAGTCAACACCGAGCGATGTTCCGCTTGTACCGATTTCAGGGTCAAATCCCCAATACTTTGTCCATGTGAACAGGTTCTCTGCCATGGCATATACACGCAGGCGGCTGATGCCAATCTTCTGTGTCAGATTGCGTGGAAGTGTATATCCGAGAGTAAGATTCTTCAGACGGAGATAAGAACCATCCTGGATATAGAGGTCGCTCACTACCCAATTCTTGCTGTCGCCCTGCTTGAGGATTGGCACACGGTTGGATGTTCCTTCTCCTGTCCAGCGTGAAAGCACCCATGTCGGGAAGTTACCCGAAGCGATGTCCTGACGATATGTTGCGTCGAATACATCCACACCGCTCACACCCTGCATGAATACACTGAGGTCGAAACCTTTCCACTCTGCATTGAATGTGGCACCAAACGACCAGTCGGGAGTTCCCTTACCAATCTTTGTTCGGTCGTCGGATGTGATTGTTCCGTTGTTGTCAGTATCCTGGAAGATAAGGTCGCCAGGCTGTGCATCCGGCTGGATGAGCTTGCTCTCGCCAGTCTCAGGATTTGTCCAAGTGTATGCGTTCACCTGGTCCATGTTCTGGAATACTCCCAAGGTCTTGTATCCATAGAAGAAGGGGAATGGCTGACCGTTCTCTGCACGTGTTCCGCCGTCGCTGAACTGGCTGATACCCCAGTTGAGGAAACCTGTGTCATTACCAAGGTTCTTCAGTTCGTTGTGCAGATATGAGGCATTGGCCTTGATAGAGAAGTTGGCGTCGGAAACATGCCACTTATATCCTAATTCAAACTCAAATCCTGAGTTCTCCATATCTCCCACGTTGGCAAGAGGCTTGGCCTCACCTACATAACTCGGGATAGGCATCTCGATAATCATTCCGTTGGTCTTCTTGATGAAGTAGTCAACGGTGAATGTCAATGCATTGTTGAAGAAACCGAAGTCAAGACCGATGTCAGTCTGCTCACTTTCCTCCCACTTGAGGTCGGGATTGGCAAGGCGGTTGGCCTTAGATCCATACACCATAGAGGCTGTCTGACCGAGATAGTAGTTGCTTGTGCCGCCCACTGTCGAGAGAGTGGTGTAGGCGAAATCTCCGATGTTGTCGTTACCGTTCTTACCCCAAGAGAAGCGCACCTTGAAGTTGGCAAGCCATGAACGGGTTTTCTCCATAAACTGCTCGTTCATCACGTTCCAACCAAGAGAAACAGATGGGAATGTACCATATTTATTATTCGAACCGAATCTACTTGAACCGTCGCGGCGAATTGTGAACTGAGCCATGTAGCGCTCATCGTAGTTATAGCTGAATCGTCCGAAGAGTGAAGACAGGCGATGCTCTACATACGGACCGCCACCTACACCTACGTAACTCTTCACACCGATGATGTTCCCATCGGCGTCAACCTCTGTTCCGAAGTCACCGCCAGTAGTATAGTTTAGATAGGGCTTGTCGGTGTTCACCAGATTCCAGTGAGATCCTGAAAGGTCGTCGCCTTTGAATTTCAGTGCCGACTGACCAAGCACCACTCCGATAGAGTGCTTACCAAAGGTCTTGTCATAGGTAAGGGTGTTCTCCACCTGCCATGTAGTATTATTGCCCTTATATACAGAGGCTGATGTATGGTCTGCATTATTGTTTCCAGAGAAATAGTATTTCTCGGTGACTGCCGACTCATTACCCCAGAACGACTGCTCTGCACTCCAGGTGAAGTGATATTTCAGATTGTCCCATATTTGAAGGTCGATAGCTATCTTTGGCATGAATTTCTGCGACCAGTTGCGTGTAGGATTGCGCTGCATAAGTGCAATCGGGTTGTTCTGCTCGTTATATGAACCGAGATAACCGGGGATTGTATAAGGATTGCCATTGGCATCACGATAAAGATCGAATGATGAATAGTGGTCAATCATGTCCTGTCC
>JALERP010000170.1 GCA_022764085.1 Prevotella sp. | reverse complement strand
CCATTGCCATTCCCACAAAGAGGAAAAGGCAGGCAAAAAGCATTTTGATTCTTTTTTCCATAAAATCTCTCTCTTTTTTAAACTAACTTTATAAAAATCGGTGCAAATTTATACTAAATAAATTTAATAGCCAAACAATTTAATAAGAAATTGCAAAAAATAGTGCATTTCTTGTCATGTTTCCACTAATTGCCATGAATTTACTCCATTTTTTAACTCTTTTCGGGCACAAAGTAACAAATTTCAAATAAATGACACGCATTCTTGTTGGTATTGTAACATATTTCATGTACACCTTATTATATATTTAAGTTTCGCGTGTGATAATTCTCCATGTAAAAGGGTTTTGATTAAACCACAGAGTTAAAGAGAAAAAGAGATTTGTGGTTTTATAGAGTAGGTCGCAAGCGACAGAGGACACAGAGTTTCCATGCGGCAAACATGATGCGCAGCTCTCTATGAGCTCTAAATGCCTTGGCATTCATCCTCTTTCATTAGTATAAATACTCTATATCTCTTAAACTCTGTGGTTTAAAATAACTTCCGAAAGTTGAGTCACAGATTATAATCAATCATCAATCTTTCAATCTTTCAATTTTTTAACCTTATGGAGCGCATCACCAGCGATGAAAGCCTGAAGCATCTGCTGCAGAACAAGTAAGAAAAAGGCGGTAGTGGACAAAGATTCCGCTACCGCCTAAAATGAAGATCGCACCCCAAGTATGCTGCCTTGCGGCTCGTCTGGAGGGCTTATTATATCGTACTAATTGAAAAGCTCTATCTTTTCTATCAGAGTTGAATGTGCTGTAAAAGGAATGACCTTCTTGTGCTGCAATCTTCCGACAATGATTCCGGGATGCACATTGAATTTCTCTGCATAATACAGAATCGTATCAGCGGAAAAGTCACCCTGCCTGATTATTTCGTTTTCCTCTGCCTGTGACAGCAAGATACGGGAAGAGAAGGCATCGGCTTCTTCTTCCTTTTCCTTCTGCTTGTCCGCATATTCTATATCTTCCAAGAAAATGTCTTTCTTTCCATGCAGCAGGATGTGTCCCAACTCGTGGAAGAATGTGAACCAAAATATATCATTTCTCTTATGTCTTCCCGTCATCTGAATGCAGGGTACGTCATTGATCCATCTTGTTGAACCATTGATAGGTGCCTTAGGCATGCAAGGTGTATAAACCAACTTGATACCCGCCTTGGCGCACAGTTCCTGCAACGCTGCGGCAAAATCTGCAGGATGCTCGGCACAGAGGCCTTTCATGGCAGGTATAGCTTCACGCAGGGCTTTTTCGGAAAATTCGCAGACTTCCGTTTCCGCTGCCTGTATTTCCCCCTGGCGCAACCATGCGGATATAGCGTGCGGTTCTTTGGTATTATTAAGGGATATACGGAATGCCACCTTCAACTGTTGGTTCAGATAGTAGTCTTCCCAAGCCTTTTCCGTGCTGACCTGAAAAAACGAGAGCAACGCCTTGACTTTCTCCTCTACTGTCTTTACCATGGGAATCCAGCCAAGTTCCATCATTTTTGCCAAGGGGAACGAACAGGCCCATTCGTATGCCGAGGCCAGTTGCTCTTCTCTTTTCTGTCGGGCTACATACTCATCATACCCGCGCTGTATGTTCAGCCAAAAATGTGCGGGAATCTTTGTAACACTCTCAAAAGCTACCGCCATATCAGAGGTCACGCTACTCTTGCCGCCAATGACGGCAAAGATGGTTTTCTCCGGTTTTGAAGTGCGCACAGCAAACTCCTTTACGCTCATCCCCATCTCTTTCAGCTTGTCTGAAAGGGTGATGCCGGGATGAAACTCAACCGGCGGAACGAATTTTTTTAAAGTTGCCATAATACTATATACTATTTACCGTGATAATTCACTATTTCTACAATTTCTACTCCTTTAATCTCTATCCAGATATATCTGCCGTTGTCATCGGTCGGAATAGGGTCTTCGTGAGGCTCAAATATCAGCCGATACGGCTGGTCGAGGTCACAAGCCCATTGTCCTTTCCTGTTTTCGCTCAGTTCATGATAGCGTCCCGGCAGGTAACGCACATCTTCCAATGTTTCGGCCCGATAGAGGTCTCGAAGACGCTTCTGGAACAATTCAGCTCTTGTCTGACCAAGTTCCTTTAAGCATTTTCGAGGGTCAGATGCTATCTTCTCCAGTTTCTTGCTCTGAAAGAATATATCCATTGGCTGTCTATATTTGACTTACATATTCTGTTATACTTTTCTGCCGCAAAGTTACTTATTTTTTTTCAAATAACAGATAGTGTTATTCAAAAATAGGCTATATTTTATACTTTTTTGGCTAAATCACATACTTTTACCGCCTCATCCGCTCCAACCGACGCCAAACCGAGAGCCATCAAGCTTGCTTGAATGGCCGAGTCGTGACAGAGGAAGGAAAATCCAAGGAGGAAGACGAAGTCAATTCCTCATCCCGTCGAATCTTATCATTGAGTTTCTTCTGCATCTTGTCGATGAAATAGGTACATCAATAATCAATCATCAATCTTTCAATCTTTCAATCTTCAGAGCCTTTGGCTCTTAATCTGTGCCAATCTGTGCTAATCTGTGGTCTGAAAAACCTGTCTATGCTCAGAGTCTTTTTTTGTCCACAGATTATCACAGATTATCACAGATGTAAAAAGGCGGTAGTGGACAAAGATTCCACTACCGCCTAAAATGAAGATTCGACGCCAAACCGAGAGCCATCAAGTTTACTTGAATGGCCGTCACATCACAATGCCTTTATTTCCAATTTCTTTCCGGCCTCATTGATAATGATAAACTCATCAAACTCTATCGTGTTGGGATTGTAATTGGGATATCGTTCTTCCACTACGAACATGCGGAAGTCATCGCTGCGCTTCTTTATCCGGTAGCTTCTCGCATCCTTCTCCTCGTTGAAATAGAGTTTGTTGCCTATGGTGCAGATGCGATTGTCGGCCCGTATCTCCCAGTTACGGTAGGGCGTGAAGCGCTCCTCGTGGATGTTCAGGATATAGACCACATCGCCATCATACAGCAATTCCACGAATCCCCGCTTGCACAGTACCGGACGGTGGCGGTAGGTAAAGCCGGAAGTACTATCCACCCAGAACTCCTTGTTTTTTTCGCCATGGCTCAACAACTCGTCTCCGTTCTCCTTATAGATAATATGGTATAAGTTGGGATTTCGCTTCTCATCGTACTGCTCTCTTATGCTTCCTTCCGGTAACTGCCACCATCTCTTCCTGGTATCGTATTTCAAGGAACTCTTGCGGATACTCTTCTTCATCTCTTCCCATGCCTTCTGTTGCTTGTCGCACAGGGCCATGAACGCCTTCCTTCCGCCAGCCTCTTCCTCGCTTACGGGAGCATGGTCAGGGTCTTGTTGAAGATATACCTTCCCCTGCTCGTCCTTGTAGATTCTCATTTGGTTAGGCTTGACAGCTTGCAGTTGCAGCACCTTGTCGGGCATGGCAAACGAGATATACAGCTTCATCCAGCCGATACCCTGGCTTCGCCTTCCTCCTCCCACCTGTGTCTCCAATGCCTTGCGGCTGATACCATGTTTCGCGTCAATCCATTTCGAGCTGATTCTGGGGAAGAAGGTATCTCCATCGGCGGTACTCAATTCCATTCCCCTGTAGTTGATGACTTTTGGGTGTCGGTCAAACTCCACGCCGTTCACCATGTCTGTCCACACCCACGCCTTCCCCTTCTTCCTTCGCTCAAACCCTCTCCTGCTCAGCTTCGTAAACTGCTCCTGCATTCCCTCATACGAAATAATCTTGACAATGTCGCCATCATTCTCCTCTCGCAAGTCGCCACAACCCAACCAAAGAAACTGCTCATTCCTAATTCCTAATTCCTCATTCCTAATTCCTAACCCCTCATTCCCCAAAAAGAGCTCCCCCCAATCCCTATCCACAGAGGGCAGTCCGAATGTTCGGTACAGCCCAACATTGTCTATAATCGTGCAGCACTGCTTTCCCTTGCAGGGGCGCAGTCCACGTCCCACCATTTGCAGGTACTTTGCCAACGACAGCGTAGGCCGTGCCATTTGGATAAACTCCACGTCGGGAAAGTCAAATCCTTCGGAAAAGAGGTCAACGCTCACAAGAATCTGTATGCGGTTCCCGCCCTTAAATGTCCTTATCACTTCAGCCCGTTCCTTGGCGGGAGTCTTGGAACTAATCGCCACAGCATTCACCCCTTGCAGCCTGTAAAACTCAGCGATATGCTCCGCATGGGCAATGTCGATGGCATAGATGATTCCCTTCTTGTCGAAGGCAAACCGCTCGAACGCCTCAAACAATCTTTCAATGCTTGGCCGCACGTCTAATTTCTCCCGCAGCTCCTTCATCTGGAAATCTCCGTCCGCACCACGTTTCTTCAGGGAGTCTATCTCCTGTTGCTGTTCACTGTCGGGACGGATGGAATAGTAGTCGTAGGGCGAGAGCCATCCGTCTGCGATAAACTGCTTGACGCTCCAGGAATCTACGAGCACCTCAAACAGGTCCGTGAAACCATCGCCGCTCATTCGGTAGGGTGTCGCCGTCAGCCCCAAGAACTTCGCTTCCGGCCATGCCGTCCACAGCATCTGATAGGTCTTTGCCAGCGCATGGTGCGCCTCGTCAATCACTACCAACGAAGGGGAGATGCCAATGTCAAGGTTCTTAGACAACGTCTGTACAGACGCTACCATCACCCGCTTGAGCACTGCGGGCCGTTTGCCTCCTGCAATCATCCCGTAATCTATCCCGAAGTGATTCAGAAACGTTCCTGTCTGCCCGATCAGTTCTATGCGGTGTGCCACAATCAGCACCGAACAATCAGCATCCCTGTTCAGATACTGCTTCACGAGCGAAGCCAATACAACGGTTTTCCCCGTACCGGTAGGCATCTGCATCATTACGCTGCGATGCGCCTCGAATGCCTCATTGACCTTTTCGCAAATCTCTATCTGATAGTCTCTCAGCATATTGTAAAAAAAGAACTTTTTAAGCCAAGTCCTCTAAGCTACGTTCTCTAAGCAAAACTACGGCAATTTCTTTGTTATCACCTTCCCCGGCCTTACTGTCAAGTCCACCGTTCCGTCCGAATGAATCACCACATCCTCATATCTGGGCTCCACCTCAATCTTCCCATCTACAGCAATCACACCCCATATTCCAGGGTACGACTCCATGGCACAGTAACGACCTACAGGCGATTTCACGCTGCGATAGACAGGAGGCACCACAATGCGTCCCTTGCTGCGCAGTCCCCATTTGTTGCCAATGTTGAACGGTTCTGCCGAAACGAGCATTGCCATCTGCTGTTCACGCTCCTTCTCCGCCTCCCGTTTGGCTTTCGTTGCCTCCTTCTTCAGATAGTCAGCCACCTGCTCCTCTATCTCACGCACGGCATGGACTATCATCATCCTGTCAGCCTCGTTCTTCGCCTGGCCCAAAAACACCTTCACCGCCTTTTTTCGCTGAGGCTCAACAACACGTCTCGACCTCGCGCTCCTTTTCACATGGAAGTAGTTCCCTTGGTCGTCCATCACCAATAGCGTGTAGTCTTCAAATACCCGCATTTTCCAATAGACACCGCTCTCGTCGCCATTCAGCAGGCACACCACATAGCGGGAGTGAGTCCATATCATCATCTTCTTGATCTTTTCTTCCGGTTCCCCGCTATAAGGAAGAGACAGATACAGCCCATACTTCCCATGCCAAGCCTCTGCAGGAATCGCCTTGACCTCATACAGTTTCTTGGTTCTTGTACACAAGTACCCGCCGATATTTGCAATCTCGAAGTCCCCGAAATGGACGAACTCCGGCATTTGGGCATAAAGTTCTCCATTCTTCATGTCGATGAAGAACTCCCTGCCGCTGACTTCGTCTTCCTCAGACGCGACTCGGTCATTCAAGCGAGCTTGATGACTCTCGCTGCTCCTTCGGTTAAACACCCTCAGAAATCCGTTGTCGGCGAAACTCAACTCTTGGAACGGTCCCACCACCAGTTTCGTTTTTCCTTGTGTGGTCACCACGCCCACATTGCCCGATTCAAACCGCACGCACCTCAGTGCGCCCCTCGTATCGAGCACCTTCTGAATATTCCCTTCCATATTTTTAGCTTAAAGTTTTTAGCTTAGAGCTTAGAGGCCCTGTCAAGAAGAGAAGCACGATAACCCGAAAGTACCCTTGCTTCCTCCTCAATCAGCAACTCTAAACGCTTATATTTATTCAAGTTTCGCAAGTGTTCTCTTGTGGTTAACAAGCGTTCAAGGAGCGGGCTGAAAGCCCAACAAGCGCATAGCCCAGGGCGACGCCCTGGGTATGTTTACCGCCGCGAGGTGCGCCCTGAAGGGGCAAAAGCGTCAGAACACAAGCGTTTCGTATCCATGCTTTTGCCCTTGCAGGGCGCACTTCATCGCCTCAACCCACCCAGGGCGTCGCCCTGGGCTATGCGCTTGTTGCCCCTTCGGGGCGCACCTTGAACGCTTGCTTCCCTTTAGGGACCGTCCTTTTTTTACTTGCGAAACTTGAATTATATTTATCGTTGTACTAATTTTCCACCCGCGGTGAAAAAAGCTAAAGTCCTGCGGCTTATAACCTTCCACCACAAAAAACATGGCAAATAATACATTGGACAAGGCTATTGACTTCGTCTTCCTCCTTCTTGCAAGGCATAGTTCAAGCAAGCTTGACTCTGCGCTTGCTTCGTGCGTCGGTTTTCAGCCATTCCCGATTTTGGGAAACGTATTAAACTGTTTACTGAAAAGCTGCGCATTGCACAGTATGCAGACAAAACCATGCAAAAACCGACATCTTTCCCCATAATAATCAGCTTACTTTCTCGGCGGCAGTGCAACTTTTGCTTCATATCACCTTTCAGGCGATACGAAGCCTATGTTGTTCTGTTTCTTGTTGAACATTGTCGCAAATATTTATTAAATCACATACTTCACAACACCTTCTACACTACTTAGTTCGTGTGGACGGGATGAGTAAATAACGTCACCATTATCATTGTATCTGTGAGTCTTTATCAGACCACCATCAAGGAAGTCGTCAAAAACCCTGACCTTGTATATATCCTTGCTCTTAAGATAAATCATGAGGATGTCGCCTTTCTTGATGCTCTTCCTTTCATCTCCGTCATTATTGAACTGACTAACCAAAAGTTGATCCTCATCTTCTATACCCAAAGGCTTCAGACAGTTGCCCTTCACCACAACTCGCTGATAATGCTTTGTGTCAATGGCTTTGCCGTCTTTGCCTAACACTACTATTTGTTTCTCATGACGACAAAGATTATGTATCTCAGAAGGACTCACATGGGTTGTTGGCCCTGCCTCAACGCATCTGACATAATCAGTCTTTGAAACAGACCACTTGCCAAGACCATATATTGCAAGAGTGACAATAATTATGAAGAAAAATATAAGTTCCATCAATCAAACTCCTTTCTGACAATTTTGGTTACAACCTGGCACTCGTCAGCAATAGACTCATGCTTTAGCCAAACTAAAATTAATATATACAACGTATGAAAAACATAAACCAGTGATGTACAACGAATCATCTCGATGTAGTTAATGATTTCACCGGTATGATGCAACTTTGCAAAGGTGAAAATCAGAAATGCCAGCAACACGGCAACCAATATAAAAACAACCTTGACATTTGAGAAATGTTTGCCGGCGCCTATAAAATCGAACACAAGCATTATCAGCAAGCCAACGTTGACCATAAATGAAATGCCATGCATCTGAGAAGATTTGTAATCGAGGAAAAATGAAGATTCCACCTTGAACATACTGCAAAACACGTCCGTATATGTAAACAGAGATAGCAGCATTACCCAAGATATGGAAATCATCCAACCACGATGCTTAGTAACATATGTCATCAAATCACTCATTCTGTCCTTTTTTGGTGCAAATGTACAAATAAAAAATGAAACAACCAAATATTTCTGAGTTTTTCCTCCAAAAAATATTAACCAAGACATTGATTCAGCTTGGTGAGCAATAATCAATAATAAGCAACCTGTAATCAATAACCAACTGTTGAAAGGAGTCGGTCACATTGTTGCACTAATTTTCCACCCGCGGTGAAAAAAGCTAAAGTCCTGCGGCTTATAACCTTCCACCACAATATTATATTATTATTCCAGTTTTCTCATCCGCAAGTTGCCACTCGTCTTTTGGAAACAATGCAAAACCGACATCTTTCCCCATAATAATCATATAACATTAGCGGCGGCAGTACAACGGTCGGGTGCTTCATATCGCCTTTCAGGCGAGACGAAACCTATCATGTTATAAAAGGCCCTTTAGTCTGAAATTAAAGCCCCATTTCTTTCATGCACTGCCTGACCTCTTCAACTGGGACGTTGAGAATCCGCGCGATGTCTTCTGGTGTAGGGGTGTCCATGTTTCCCGACTGACGTTCCATGCCGATGATATACTCGATATTCTTCTTCAGGTCACCGAGTGAGTTGATAAATGGGGTGGTAGATGTGGCTTTTGCTTTGTTCTCATAGTCTGCCAGTGTCTCGCTGCCGTCTTCTCCGTACTTACCATCCTTCGCCTCGAAGATTACGCTTGGCTCCAGAACCTCCACCGTATGCCATGCACCGGCAGGCACCACACAGCCGAAGTTGCCTACACTTGGGTCGAGCATATAGCGAGCCGACTCCTTGAAACGCTTGCCCGAAGGCACGTCCTGCGCATCCATTCCCATCGGGAAGTCCTTGGCGATGTCCTCCTCCTCGTATATAATTTCAACGAGCTTGCCCGAGAGACAAATCACCGTCTCGTTGCTATGAGGGTGACGGTGGATGGGAACGACCGTTCCGGGCATGAGGGCATTCAGCATACGCTGACCACCATCATAGGGAGAATTGCGCAAGTCCAAATTCTGGCGAAGTCGAGGATTCACCACTGCCTTGTCATATAGGTCACGGATGAGTTGTTTGTCAATTTGTATCATATTAATGTTGTATTTTGTTATTCTTACTTTTGTTTCAAAGAAGCCAAATACTCTTCATGCAGATGGTAGTACTTCTTCTTGAAGAGGATATATGCGATGGCAAGCACAATCAGTGCTACAACCAAATATATCCAATGTGCAACCGTATTGTCTGGGCATAGGTATATGAACCCAAGACTCACTGCCATCTGCAATGCCATATAGATGAGTGAGACAGTCACATGCCCAATCTTCAGCTCATTCGCCATCAACTGAAAGGCATGCTTGCGATGCGCCTCACCCAGGTTCTCGTGCAGCATGATACGGTGACATATGGTCAGACATCCATCCACTCCATACACAAGCAAGAAAATGAAATACGACACATCGCCCGTAACCATCACCAACCTTCCAATAAGAAACAACAAGATAAAGGCAATGCCAATCGACCCAACATCCCCGGCAAAGCACTTCGCCTTCCCTTTCGGACGGAAGTTGAAAAAGCAGAACACAATGTCTGCCAGTATCACAGTCAAAACGAGTGACTCCTCCACGAATCCTAACTCCCTATTTAATACATATATAGGTATAAGCGAGGCCAATGCATAGCCGCCCGTTATGCCGTTTATGCCATCCATAAAGTTGATGATGTTCGAAGCACCTACGAATATTATCAGTCCCATCACCACAAATGCCGACACCATCCACCATGGAGCATCCTCCAGGAACTGCCCTGGCACGCAATACAATTCATAAAGTGTCAGTCCCATTGCCACAAACTGAGCCACAAGGCGCACCGAGTCGGGCAACGAGCGGATGTCATCCACAAAGCTCACGCCCGCAATTAAAGTCACGGCAGCCAAGAACCACGGATAGCTAAACCCGAAGAAAGCCGCCCATATCCACATCCCCAGCAAGAAGATGATCCCGCCACCCCGCAACACTATTGTACTATGCGAAGACCGTTCGTTTGGCTTGTCGATGATGTTACACTTGTCCGCAATGCGGAAATACAAAAGCTCAATGGCTAATAATAATATAAACTCAATACTGTAAATCATATATTTGTAATTTCTTGATTAATTTCATCCTACATCCTCCAAACCTTTTTCAAGCTGTCAAATTCCTCATTTGAATGTAATGGATTGCTCTTCTTGAAGCACCACCTCCTTATCAAAGAAGTGCGCCCAAACAGCACTGAGTAGAAACCGCTCCATCGAGCAGTAACCGAATCTACTATAGTACCGTCTGTTTCTGATAATGTCAAAGAAAAGAGACACACGCCTTGCGAACCAGCTTTCCATACCTTTTTCATCAGAAGAAGGAATGACAAAGAAGGAATCCATAACCTCTCTGTGAGAAGGCGCAAGTGATGCCAATTCCATTTTACCCTCCACCACATCAGCCAAGGAATCTATAAGCATCAGAAATCTGTAGAACCCAAAATCCTTGCATCTTGCCTCTATCTCCGCCCTGTCAATCTCCTGCTTCCTTAGCACAACCCAATCCACTACATGCTTCAGAGTAAGCTTGCCATGCAACAAGTCTCCAAGTGCATGTTCGATATAGAGCATCACTATGAACCTCAACGGAGGACACACGAGTTTCGTTCCTTCAAAATACGTCTTTGGACTATCTATGAGTACGTTCCTCAGGTATCTCTCAAACCGCAACAGAGTCTTGTTGCCTCTCACGGGAGTAATATAGCGATGCAACTCAACATATACACCCTCGAATATAAACTCCACCTCCTTATATACCTCCCGCTCAAGTCGAATGCCTTTCGCTTCAAGAATCTTACAGGCACGCTCCCAATCATCACCAGCAACGAACAAATCCAAGTCACAACTGTAGCGATGCTCAGGAATGGGATAATACTGTGCAATGGAACGTCCCTTCAATACAACCGCCTCTATGCCGTGCTCATCCAAAAGTGAGGACAGCGCACAGTCTGCACTCCAACGTTTCTTAAGCAAGGACGTTTGTAGAACACATTGCCCATACCATTGTAAAAACAGTAACGTTGGAACTTCATTTCTCCATCCAGGATGGCAATCCAATGCCTTCTCCAGTCCGTCAAAAGCAATGGCTGAAAGACCATGCACAGAGGCAATCTTCATTATCTCGCCCAAGTCTATAGATGGCAAATCCAAATACTCAGAGCCATCCAAACCTTTTCGCAATAGATGTATGAAAACAAGAATGCTTATCTTGCCAAAAGTCATTGTTTAGATATGGCAAATCTACCTCTCGCCAAGCCATTCACTTAGCGAGAGCTATTAAGAGAACAAACTGTCAAGTTTTGACCGTATTGCACAATAAAAACGTAATCAGATTCAGTCCTCACCCTCCGTTGGGAGCGAGGACTGTTTATACTAAAAACTGAATCCGAATAATTTCCCGGTATCATCAGAATCATTCAGTTCAAGACATCTCTCTTCTGGGGTGAACTGATCATGAATGGATTCAGGGACATCATCTTCAATGGTGGAGAATATATATTGCAATCCGTATTGAGAGCAATACTGCCTTATCACTTGTATATACAATTCTTTTTTCCTGTTGTCTAAACCTTCAAGAATACCGTCATGATAGACAAACTTGAAGTACGAACGGTCGGAATATGTCGCAATCACAGCCAAGTCAAAGGCTGCACATAAAATTTTGCGATAGGTATCTCCATAACCTTCCGCAGTTGCCTCTGCGTCCTCATTTGGAGCTACGTCTGTACAGAATTCCACATTACTGTTGTTGTTTGTTCTTACATACAATAATGCACTGACGCCAAATACCGTTTTAAATATTTCATTGAAATTTCTCTTTATGGATGAAGTCACAGGGTTTGCTGGCTTCTTCACCTCACTGACAAGTTCCTTTGACACGTCCTTTAATTTCAGCTTTAACTCGTCTGCCTTCTCGTTGATGCCGGATACTATATCTATGTTTTTCAACTGCAGCTCAAGCCGGGTAATCTCACCTTCTATTTGAGACAAATGCTTCTGGTGCTGCTTGAACTTATGGAATGTATCCTTGTCTTGTAGATATCCAAGAGCCTGCTTTCTCTGTTCATTGAGTTCGTTAAGTTGGACACGCACAGTCCTGATTTCTTCATCAAGCACCTCCATCTGCTCGCGCAGATACTTGTTTCTTTCCTTGGTTACCTTGATATTGAACTGTAGGAGATCCTCATAACTGTGTGCAATATTGTCTGGGAAATATACTTCAACCTCGGCATATATCTGCTTCAGTTGCTCAATGTCAAACTTTGGCACATTCTCCAACGATTGTTTCATCTTCTCGAAATCAAAAGAAAGGGCATATTCCCTTGAATTCAATTCGGCAATCATTGTTTCAATATCCTCAACGAGATGCTGATTGATAGAACGCTCTGAAGCATAGAAGTTGAATGCGTCCACTTGACCTTGAACTTCATCGCGCTCAGTCTTCTTTAAAGCCAAAGCACTCTGAATACGGTCATAATCATCTGCACTAATTGACATTTCAGATGATATGCTCTTGGCAGATGCATCCAAGTCTTCCAGTTGCTTGTCAAGATCATACTTCTCTATCAGTTTCTCCGGTCCGTATCCTAACAACTCGAATACAACGGGTTTCCAGTTTTTCTGCTTTCCCTTGAAGTTCTTGCTTAACTGGAAAACATTATTGTAATCTTTTTGAGTTCGAAGACAGAATGATACGGTTGTTCTGTAATTAACGCCCGTCAGGACATTAAAGGCAAGCTGTCTGTTAAGGTATTCCTTCGATTTTGTCAAAGGCAATGTTACATCCCACTTGGTATGCTCATGGCACTCACACGAAACTTCACTCTTGATGAAACTTATGTTGTTTGGATTCGCAACAGCTCTTCTGATAGTCAAGTATGTACTATCGTTAAGAAGCAGTTCTATATAGAAAATATGCGAGGAGAATATATTGGCGTATTTCTTGAAGAAAGAATCTGCCTTGAGTTCTTTGAGCATCATGAAGTCAAGCACCTCAATAAGTGATGACTTGCCAAGGTTATGCGAATCCCGCAACATATCATACCTGCGAGTCACCTTGCCAAGCACGACGTTCAATCCATCATTAAAAACGATGGAATGAAACCTTGCGTCATTGGAGTATAATCTGCTTAATTTCATAATTACAACAATTGTATGGCATCAGCCGAGGGTTGATAATTAATTTTGCCTAACAGGTATAGAAAACTCAAAGCATTGAGGAATACCACCTTGGCAGAACTGCCATAGCTGCTAACCACCGCATCCTCAAGCTCACTGTACTTCTGGACAGGGCACGAAGCCAATGACTTGAGAATGACACCGCCGATATTTATTACCGACAAGTCTATGTTTGTATATTTATTGGGCTTTATCATGGCTCTTTTATTCCTTTCTGCCTAAATCGCAATTCCAATACATATAGTGTACAAACACCCTGACCAAAGCTCTTGCCCTGAAAATATCCGTGCCGCTTTCGCCCACAATATTTTTAATGATGGATTCAAGTATCTCTACGAAAGGATATCCATCCTGATGAGCTACGACATACGACCTGAGATCAGCAGCGGTATTCAAATAGTTCTCAAGATATTGAGAGTTAATGGGATCTTGGAGAAACTTTGTAATGCCAGCGAAATGTTTTAATGAATGCTCTTTAATTTCACAAAAGTAAGACTCATCCACATTATTGAGCAAGTTTTTCTTTTCCTTGTCAGTATAGTCTAAACTTCCCTCTTCCGGAACAGGAGGGGTATTAATCCAGTCTGTCTTGCTTTTGAACATAACAATGACATCTCGTATATCCTTCTCGTAGAAAACATCTGGTACAGCAAACCTTGTCAACCTGAATTTCTTTATCAGCCCTGGAATAAGGTCAACATAGCGGCTCAGATCCTCAATGCCAATAATGTCAACCTGGGATAAATTTAATTCGGCAGAAAGAAGGGTCTTAATCTTGCTATGCGCCCCGCCGGTCAACTTTCTGTTTGTGACAACCAGATAGCCGTCAAGAGGCTCACTTTGCATGACAGTCTGCATTCGACTGATTTCCTGCTTTAATATGGAGGTCTTGTTTTCCGAGAAATCATTGTCAGAGCAACTCGCTCCTATGCTGGAAGTATGTTTTGCCTGAATAATGATACGACCTCTCCAAGGATGGGCTGCAGAAGGGTATTTCTCTGCCGTGCCGTCAAAGTAAGAATCTCTACCGCCATCACGACCTGGCGCAAAAGCATGAACACCGGCACCAAACAAGTACTGGCAAATATCCACCGTCAATGCTTCAAATACACTCTCATTTAGAGATTCAAACGCATATCTAATCATATTATATTCTGATTTCCCATAATACTTTACTGCCCCCATTCGGCACTCCATCCTAAGACAGCGCACCGAAATCAAGCAAAATCCACTGCAAAATTATATTTTTTTCTTCAAATACGCAAATTTTTAACTGTTTTTCTTGTGTAAATCGGAAAATTGCCATAAGACATCGTGTTTGGAGCGATGTAAGTATTCGGTAACCCTTGTATTGCCTATCTCAGATTTTATAAGTACCTTTGTGGGGGGATACTGTCTTTTCTCGTGAGTATAAGTGATACAAGCATTAGCCTTTCAGCCAGGATTGAGGCTGCAAGGGATTACCATT
>JALERP010000165.1 GCA_022764085.1 Prevotella sp. | reverse complement strand
GTCGCGTTAGCAACTCACGGGCTACGGCAGGACCTTCCTGTTCTTGAAGTTTGCCGTTCTGATGTCCATATTTCTTTTCACTCGCCCTTATTCCAATGTCATGAACGAGGGCTGCGCTTTCGAGTATGAACAGCGTATCCTCGTCCAACTCCTCGCATTTGCCAATCATCGAGGCGTAGGCATGAACTTTAGTAGTATGCTGTATGCGTTTCGGGTCGCCATTGTTATAGTCAATCATGGCGAGAGCCAATTCTTCAATTTTATTCATTGTCTAATCTTTTATCAATCCGGTTTTTGTCCATCGTGGGCTTTCCATGCGCATTTAAAGAGTCACGCTTAAGTGTTGCCAAATACCTCGCGAAGTATCTAAACATACTTAGCCTTTTATGTTTAGATACTTTGCCTTTTATGTTTATTGTTGTTGTTTTGTTGTCATGTTTATATTATCATTCTTCACATCTTCAAGTACAACCATCGGACGCTCATCTGGTTTCTTCAGAACAAACTCCACGTTATTCAACTTTAGACCGTCAACATGACGGGCGTAAAGGCCGTAGGCAGGCGTTGGGCCGAGAAACTTGCCTGGCTCAGGATACATCTTCCCCAACTCGGGGTAAGGTCTGGCAGCCTGCTCCTTCGTGCCGCCGCCACGATATTCAATGTAGATGTTGCTGAGCGAGATATTCTTCAGCGGGGCATCCTTCATGCCAGTGATGATGATGCCTGAGAGCGAGTCACAGTCAAGAGCCTGCACGTTGCTTATCATGATGTTCTGTCCACGCGAAGGTTCTGTCACCTCCTTAGGGCCACGGTTGCGGCATCCCGTAGTGATATAAATGGGATAGTGGTGTACATGATTCATGACGATGTTGCTCACCACGATATTGTCCATCAACCCCTGGTCAACCTCTTCAAATGCCAAGCCTGACGACCAGATACATGTGCAGTTGGTGATGGCGATGTCACGATAGCCGCCGTTCGATTCAGTACCGAGTTTGATACGTCCACACACCCAGTTCACCTTCTCCGGAATGCGTGTGCCATCGAGGAACGTGCCACACTTGAATCCGGACACCACACAGTTGGTTATCAGTATATTCTCACATGCCACCGCCTTCTTCATGGCGTAGGAAGCCTTCAGCACGATACCATCGTCACTTGGCGTATTCACTTTGCAATTGCTGACGGTGAGATACTTGCAGCAGTCGATATCTATGCCGTCGCGGTTGGTATCAATGGTCACGTTGTCTATCGTTCCGCGCTCACATCCCGTCACGATTATGGCGAAGTGACCGCCACGATAGATGGTCACATCGCGTATAAGGATATTCTTACACGCCTTCAAGGCAATCGACTTGTCGCCAGTGCCTATCGAACCTCCCTGCACCTGTCCTGCTTTTTCTGTGTCATGCTTGGTGAGTCCTTTGCCGTCGATTATTCCGCGCCCCGTGATAGATACATTCTCCTCGCCGTCAGCCCATATCAGGGAGTTATGGAAATAAGTGTGCCCGCCATCCTGATACTCCGGGAATCCAAACTCCTCCGACTTGTCATAAGCCTTCATGCTTGCTGGTGCAGCAATAATCACGGCCCCAGCTTCGATACAGAGTTCGATGTTGCTCTTCATGCGTATTGAGCCCGACAGGTAGCGACCGGCAGGCACAACGACACGTCCGCCACCTTGCTTAACAGCATCTTCGATAGCAGCGTTGATTGCTGGAGAATCAAGCGTGACGCCATCGCCCTTTGCCCCATAGTTCCTAACGTTGTAATCGGCCATCATTTGCAATGCACAAACGACAGCAAGAAATGTCATACATAGTCTTTTATTCATAATCTTTTCATTATTATTGGTAAATAAGGTCAATCTGGCTGCTGCCCATCGTGGGCTTTCCATGCACATTCTGTCAATTTCATATCGGTAAAAATAGCCTTAAAAGACGACTGTTCCGGAGAGCAGGCATATATGCCAAACCGTATCTTGCCTCCACCCTGATGCATGTGGCATACCCGCATCTGCGTGAAGCGAACACCGTCTTGCGAGCACTCGATGCAATAGTCGTCTTCTCTGCGCGAGAGCCTGTACCACATCGTCTTGACTTGGGCGGGAATTGCCGTTGTTGCCCAATCTGAATATCCATTGTTGGTCACTACACTTCCTAAATGCTGAAACTCTTCGTTTTCATACTCCACACTGCCCTTTAGCCAGTTGTCGCTGTCGAGGTAAAGGACAATGCCACACTGGTCAAAGCGATGATGGCTTTCAGTGAAATCGGTCTTCACGATGAAACTGAAAAATTTCTCCTCAGTCTCCATCTGGAAAACCGGGGCATTGTCGTTGCGGAAATGATAATAGGTGCGTTGCCAAAGGTCGGTACACGGTTTAGTGACCACCTCTATGGTGTCACCCTTGATGACGCAACTCTCTGGTTGGCGCGTCCAATTGAAATTGTCGATGTTAAGAGTCATTGAAAACTCCTCAGCCGAATGTTCCTCAAGACGAAAAACATTATTGCCGGCAATGGCCTGACATGAAAACAGGCCAGACAGCATAGCAAAGATGCTCATGATTATCAGTTTTTTCATTGTTATATTAATTTACTATATTATTATCTCTATTTGATTCTCATTTAGATTCAGACTTCATAGCCCACTTGTTGTATTTCCCCATAGCCGTTATCTTTTATATTCCATAAGGATGTCGCAACGCTCATAGGCATTGCCTTTTAAGGGTATTTCTATTCATTTTACTCTTATTCTTATCCAAATTAACCGCGGAATCATCTGCCAGAAGAAGACAAGCAGACGATAGAGCCAGTTGATGGTGATCTTGCGTCGAGTTGCATGGGGAAATTGCTGCCTTCAATCAATGGTGTCTTGACAAATGATGGTGGTCAACTCTCAACTATGTGGAGAAAAAGGGAGTTCAATTATCTGACAATCTCCTTTTGGGCATTTATCCATCCCGAAATACCAGAGTTGAGTTCAATCACCTTATACCCGTTTTCTGCAAGTATTCCTGCAGCCTTCTTGCTTCTTCTTCCGCTACGGCAATATAGCGCAATGGTTTTGTCCTTGGGCAGAAGGGATGTTGCTTTTGACTTGAAATCGTCTTTCATTACGTCGATGTTAATAGCCTTGGCAATGTGTCCGCTTGCATATTCGTCGATGGAACGAACGTCAAGCCTTACAACCGATGTGTCAGAAATCACTTTCTCGAAAGCGTCAACGTTGAGGCTCTCGAATTTCTCTTGTTGTGCAGTACATCCCAAAAGGTTGCACAATACAGCAGAGATTATCATAAAAAACTTTCTCATAATGTTATAGTATGTCGCAATATTTCGGCAAAGATAATAAAAATACTATATATATAGATAAATATCATGTGATATTTATGGGAATTTAACAGAGACTAGCGGGTCACTGGAACCCATGTGGAGGAGGCCGGGAACAAGGCATTGGCCAAGCGGAAAGAATAGAGGGGTGAACAGGAATTCTCCTGTTCACCCCTCTCACAGTCAAGCTTTTCCTGACAGTTGTATGTCAAAGGGTGATGAATAGTATCGGTTAATATACTTCATATTCATCAGCCTCCTCATCATAAATGATAATCGAACCCTGCAACAGAGACACCGGTTTGCTCTCATATACATACATGACGGGTTTGGAATAGATTTTCTTTTTCATTTTGGCTTATTTATTAAGAATTTTCTTTTGGTTTTTGATATACACACCTTTCGGAAGGCGATGGATTCTACTGCTGTTGTCCCCACCTTTTCCTACATATTTTCCGTCAATTGTATAGACGGGAGAGGATTCATCGTCCGTTTCGGTTGCATTGATCTGGGTTGAAATGTTGTCACGACCCAGTGAAAACATCATGACACTTGTACCCATGGGTGTCAGATAACATCTGTAGGCGGGGCAGTTCACGGCTGTCGAACCTACCCGATAGAATCCGAATCCCGAAGTGGCCTCATGGTTCTGCAACACATACGCTCCTTGTGGCACTTCTTTCTCCACATAAACACCGGTCATGTAATCCGTTGAATACACATCCTTGAAGGCGCAATAGGTTCCGTTCAGATGATAATTGCCCGGAGTGCCGCCAACGATGTAAGGGACGTTGGCTTGAAACGAGTTGTGTTTGCTCAGAATCAGTTTGTTGTCATCGCTGATACCCTCGCATGTATAGGCAGACATACCGTTGGGAATCTCGCAACTGAAGGGCAGAATCAGCGTGCCCCACTGATGCGAGGACAGCACATAGTCTATGCCCGGGAAGTCCTGGCCGCCTGTAACGGTCATCTGCATATATATCGGCTCTGGGTCATTGTGCTTGAGCTGGTTGTCAGCCTTGTCCCTGTAGCCGAACAACAAATCCCAGATCTCTATTTCGTAGCTGCCGTTATACATCGAAGGGTCACCCACCAGTCCGATGGTGAAGAGTTCCTCTACTGGATTACCGTTTTCATCATCTGGATACAACTCCTGAAGTTCAGATGACATTGCCGAAATCTTAATCGTATTCTCGTCAGCCAGATTGCATGCGATGGTGTGGTCATAAACCCTGTCTTGGCATAACTTTATGTCGTTGACAGTCAGGCGTCCTGACTTTGTCTGGTTAATCTTGATACCCTTTGGCACAGTGATAGCCGCTTGAAAGGCTATGTAGTTGATGTTAGGGTCCTTCTGGTAGAAGGTCAGATACGTCACTGTAGTCCCATCGGCAGTAATCTCCGTGGACTTTTCCGTCCACACTTCGAGCGTGGACTGTGCGTTTGCCCGCACTGTAATCAGTGCGAGCAAACAGATAAGATACTTAATTGTTTTCATTCTAATATTTGTTTTCGTTTTCTTACTCTAAGAGTACGTGCCCGTTTAGAAGCCGAAGTTGTAGAGAGGTAAATGTCTTGTATGAGCATGGCGTCATAAGTGTTTATCACGCCGTCTTCATTCACATCTGCCGCATTCGCATTCAGGCTCACATCCTCGCCGAGATACTTGCTCTGTACGAGCATCATGTCGTAGGTGTTCACCACATCGTCACCATTGACATCTCCAACTTTGTAGGTCTGGATGCTTGCCTCGCGTGCCAGTTCCTTGCTCTCCACGTTGCC
>JALERP010000102.1 GCA_022764085.1 Prevotella sp. | reverse complement strand
GTATGCCATAACAATGCCCACACATCCCGATATCAGCAATGAAATGAATCCGGTGATGGCTCGCTCGCGTGCCATTATCTGTTTGAACATGATGGCGTTGCGGGTGATGCCAAAGGCTGATATAAGAAATCCGAGGAAAACAAAGCGAGAGAGTGACACTAACTCCGGCGAATGGAAATAACGCGCTATCAATGGAGCTGAAAAAAACAGTATGACATAGCAGAGGAAGCCCATGGAGATATTAAACCAAAAGACTGAGTTATAGTCGTTTGCCGTGGGGCGCTTGATGTTGGTGAGCCCTTGGGTGAAACCGCTGCTCTGAAGGTTCCCGGCAATAAGACTGAATATGGCGAGCACACCAACAATGCCGTAGTCGTGGGGCGAGAGCATACGTGCAAGAAAGATGCCGAACACAAGGTTCAGCACCTGCATCGTACTGCTGTTTAATGCTCCCCAAAGCAATCCCTTTGCTGTCTTTTCTTTCAGGTTGTCCATATCTTGACCTTCTTTTTGGCTGCAAAATTAATATAATAATCTGATATTGGGAAAAAAAGGCGGATAATATTTTGTGGAAAACAAAAAAAAGACTAACTTTGTCGGCTAAATAAGATATTTGATACTATTGTGGTGATAAACTGCAAGGTGTTATGGATAGTAAACAACAATGTGTTATGGACATAAAAAAGGTAAAGAAACGGTGGAATGCCACTATTCTTGATATATTGAAAGCCTTTATGCAGATATGCGAAAGGCATCAGCTCAGATACTATTGCTGTGCAGGTACGGCTATAGGGGCGGTGCGCCATCACGGCATCATTCCTTGGGACGATGATATTGATGTCATCATGCCGCGTCCCGACTACGACCGTCTCTTGCAGATTGCCAAGGAAGAGGATTTTGGCAATTATGAGATTATTTCGCCTTACTCCGACCCTACCTATCCTCTGTATTTCTCCAAGATTTCCAATCGGAACACCACACTTATTGAGGACCGGCATATACCTTGTGTCACGGGTCTGTATGTGGATATCTTTCCATTGGACGCTACTGACGACAACGTGGAAAAGGCAAAGCGGTTGAAAGCGAAATACACCAAGATTATCAATCGTCTGAATGCCGTCTCCACTCATAACTCTTTTGGTGAATACATTCAGTTGCTCGCAGAACCTAAGGAGTGGGGGCGCTTCGTAATCAAGACGATAGCTTACTTCTGTCGCTCCAAGGTGCGCCGTCATCTCATAGCTCAGATGGACGAGATAAGTCATCGCTACGACTATGACAAGGCACGCAATGTGCAGGTATATACGGGGTCTTACGGTTTTAAGGAGGTCTTTCCGAAGGAATGGCTTGGTGAGGGAAAGATGTTCCCGTTTGAGGATATCGAGGTTCCGCTTCCGCAGGAATACGACAAGTATCTTAGACATTTCTTCAACGATTATATGCAGTTTCCGCCCGAGGAACAGAGGGTGGAGAAGCATCATAGGGCATACGTCAATCTCGACCGCAAGGAAACGAGGGAGGAGGCCTTGGGGAAATTAGGAATTAGGGATTAGGAATTAGGAATTGGAAATTTGTATATTATGAATTATGCATTGATAATAGCCGGAGGTTCCGGCAACAGGATGGGACAGGACATACCTAAGCAGTTTATGCATGTGGATAACTGCCCAATAATAATACATACGATGTTGGCTTTCCAGAAGCATCCCGACATCGACGGTATTGCAGTGGTGTGTCTCGATGGATGGCAGACGGTGTTGCAGTCATACGCCAACCAGTTTATGGTGACTAAGCTACGCTGGATATTTCCGGGGGGCGGCAACGGCCAGGAATCCATTCATAACGGTATATATGGTCTTAAGGATGCGGGAATCGCTGACGATGACTTGGTATTGGTGCATGATGCCGTGCGTCCGTTGCTGTCGCAGGACATCATATCATCTAATATCGCCATCTGTCAGAAATACGGCTATGCCATCACCGGTATCAAATGCCGTGAGGCAATCCTTGAGAGCGATGACGGATTTTCAACTACTACCAGCATTCCCCGCGACAAACTCATCCGCACGCAGACCCCTCAGACTTTTAGGCTTCGTAATCTCATAGCCGCCCATGAGGAAGCTGCAGCCCGTGGTATCACCAATTCCGTCGCTTCATGCACGCTTATGGCGGAGTTAGGTGACAGGGAGATGCATATCGTTCCGGGTTCGGAGAAGAATATAAAGGTCACGACAATAGAAGACCTCGAAATCCTCAAAGCCCTAATGCATGTTGAGAAGGAGGCTTGGATTAAATGAGGAATTAGGAATTAGGAATTAGGAATGAGGAATTATTGGGATGATATAAAATTGGCGGCAAACGAGGCATTGCCGTGGGAGAAACTTCAGGGGTGCAATGTGCTCGTTACAGGAGCAACAGGACTAATAGGGGGTTGCCTTGTGGAGGTGCTGATGGCTCGCGGAGATATTAATGTATATGCCGCTGGAAGAAATGAGGCAAGGGCTAAGGTTCGTTTTGCGAAATATACAGGTAATCCATGTTTCCATTTCTTTAAATACGATGTCACTCGTCCTTTATCGGATGTTTCATGTCCTTCATCGGAGGAAACCTCCATTCTCTTCCATTATATAATTCATGCAGCTAGTGATGCTTCACCTGCTGCATTTGCCTCCACTCCCGTAGATGTTATAAAATCCAATATCTACGGCACTGCCAATCTGATTGAATACGGAACAGCCCATGGTATGCGCCGCTTCTTATATGTATCCACAGGAGAGGTTTATGGCGAAGGAGGAGCCACTGAGGATACTCCCGATGGCCCGGCCTTCATAGAGTCAGATAGCGGGTATGTTAATCCAATATTGCCCCGCTCATGCTATCCATCGTCGAAACGGGCGGCAGAAACACTATGCGCAGCTTACAAAGACCAGTATGGGACAGATGTGGTTATCGCACGTCCATGTCACACATACGGTCCGCATTTCACATCCTCGGATAATCGTGTATATGCACAGTTTGTCCGCAATGTGTTGCGTGGCGAGGATATTGTAATGAAGAGCGACGGTAGTCAGTTCCGCTCATGGTGTTATGTGGTTGACTGCGTTCGAGCTCTCCTTTATATTCTTTTAAAAGGTGAGTCAGGCGAGGCATATAACATTGCCGACCCAAACTCCAATGTCAGCATACGCCAGTTGGCGGAGATGATTGCCGGAGCTGCAGGCCGAAAGGTTGTTGTGCAACTGCCTAAGGATACAGAGAGCAAGGGCTACAACCGTGTCACCCGTTCCCTCTTTTCCACCCGCAAACTGGAGTCGTTGGGATGGACGATTAATGGTAATATGAGGGATAAAATAGTCAGAATGATAGAAATAACTCAATTATAATGGCAGATATTCCAAAAAAGCATGAAATAATTTTGTCAAATGCATAAAAATGAGTAATTTTGCACCATTAATAAAACTCCATTTATAAATTAGATAGATTAAAAAATGGCTTACACACGTATGACCGCTGCCGAAGCCGCAGCACTTATCAAACATGGAGAGAACATCGCACTCAGCGGATTCACTCCTTCAGGTGCAGCAAAGGCTGTTACCAAGGAACTCGCCAAGATTGCTCTCGCCGAGCATGAGGCTGGTAGAGAATTTCAGGTAGGCATCTTCACTGGTGCTTCTACAGGACAGAGCACCGATGGTGACCTTGCCAATGCACAGGCTATACGCTATCGCGCTCCCTACACCACCAACTCCGACTTCCGCAAGCATGTGAATATGGGCGAGATTGCATACAACGACATCCACCTCTCACAGATGGCGCAGGAGTTGAGATACGGATTCATGGGACAGGTTGACTGGGCTATTCTTGAGGTATGTGACCTCGAAGAGGGTGAAACAACATGCAAGGCATACCTCACCTCTGCAGGTGGTATCAGTCCTACAGCTGCACGTCTTGCAAAGCATGTGATTCTTGAACACAACCATTTCCACAGCCCCGATGCAAAGTATCTGCATGATGTGTATGAGCTGCAGGATCCTCCCTATCGCCAGGCTATTCCAATCACTAAGGTGGATGATCGTATTGGTACTCCATACGTGGAAATCGACGCTAAGAAGATTGTAGGTGTCGTGGAGTGCAACATCCCCGATGAGGCAAGAGCATTCAAGGACCTTGATCCCGTGACCACTCAGATTGGAAACAATGTGGCTGAGTTCCTTGCTGCTGATATGAAGCGCGGTATCATTCCTTCCACTTTCCTGCCCTTGCAGAGTGGAGTGGGCACTACTGCCAATGCTATTCTTGCCGCACTTAGTATGGACAAGAACATTCCCGACTTCAACATCTTCACCGAGGTGCTTCAGGATGCCGTGGTGGACATGATGCTCAACGGACGTGTGAAAGTGGCTTCTGCCTGCTCGCTCACCGTTACCAATCCGAGCCTTATGAAGGTGTATGAGAATATCAGTTACTTCAAGGACCACCTGACATTGCGTCAGAGTGAAATCTCCAATTCTCCCGAACTTATCCGCCGACTGGGTGTCATTGCCATCAATACCGCCCTTGAGTGCGACATCTATGGCAATGCCAACTCCACCCATATCACTGGTACTAAGATGATGAACGGTATTGGCGGTTCGGGTGACTTCGAGCGTAATGCTTATATCAGTATCTTCACATGTCCTTCGGTTGCCAAGAATGGTGCCATTAGCTCCATTGTGCCTATGGTCAGCCATCACGACCACACTGAGCACGATGTCAATGTCATCGTCACCGAGCAGGGTGTTGCCGACCTTCGTGGCAAGAGTCCTATGCAGCGCGCACAGTGCATCATCGAGAACTGTGCCCATCCCGACTATAAGCAGCTCTTGTGGGATTACCTCAAGATTGCCAAGGGCGGTCAGACACATCACAACCTGCCTGCAGCATTCTCGTTCCATGACACTCTCATCCGTAAGGGTGACATGCATCTCACGGATTATGCTGAGTACGTGAAATAAATGGTGTTTCATATATTACATACTGACATTACTCCTCCGGAGTCTATGAATTACCCTTTCTGCTATGAGCCGGATTCCCTTTCGATGCTCGCAGTGGAAGGGGTAAAATCTTATATCCTCAGCCATCCCGAATGGCTTCCATTATTGCAGGAAGGCAAGATGTTTGGCGTGCTGGTGGTTGAGAAGAAACATGAAGATGTGAAGGATGGGAAGGATGAGAAGATGAGGAAAGCAGTGGAATTAGGATTTCTCGCAGCTTATTCCGGTCAGGTGGATATTCTTGAGGGCGAGGATTACTTCGTCCCTCCAGTCTTCGACTATCTTCAACCCAATGGATATTTCAAGAATGAGGAGAATGAGATTTCACGTATCAATCAAAATATTTGTATCCTGGAAAATGGCATATACTCTGATAACACTGTTTACAATGAACATATTGTTAACAGAGGGATATATCCTGATATAGATAGTTTGAAGTTGGAGCGCAAGTCACGCTCGCAAGCTCTTCAGCGTTGGCTGTTCTCACATTTCGTTATGCTCAATGCCAATGGAGAGAAGCGCAATCTGCTTGACATCTTTAGTGAAACACCGTTGAAGTTTCCTCCGTCGGGAGCAGGGGAGTGCTGTGCTCCCAAACTACTGCAATATGCTTATCTTCATGGTTTGCGACCAGTGAGAATAGCCGAGTTTTGGTGGGGCGACTCGCCAAGGAAGGAGATACGTCATCATCTACATTTCTATCCTGCCTGCCGTGGACGCTGTCTGCCTATACTTACCTTTATGATGCAAGGTCTGGATGTGGAGGAAGACCCTCTGCAGACTTACGGACATGGCGAGTTGCGTGTGGTGTATGAAGACGAACATATTATTGTCGTTGATAAACCGTCGGGAATGTTATCTGTACCCGGAAAGATAAGTCGCATGTCTGTGCAGTCGTTGCTTCAGCAGAAGAATCCCGCTGTTCTCTTGTGCCATCGCCTGGATATGGATACAAGCGGACTGATTGTTGCCGCCAAGGATGAACTTACATATAAGCATATCCAGAAGCAATTTCTCGAACGCACTGTGAAGAAACGCTATCGTGCCATTGTAATCCCCAAGGATGCCGACCGCTTCCATATTGGTGACAAAGGAACAATCGACCTTCCACTTGCCTCTGATTATATGGAAAGACCTTGCCAGATAGTGGATTTTGAGAATGGAAAGAGAGCAATAACAGAATGGAGAGTGGAGACAATAATCAATATTCATTCATCAGAAATCAATCAAGAGGTTTCCCTCTTGCTGGTTCCCCATACTGGTCGCACCCATCAGTTGCGCGTTCATTGTGCCAGTCCATTAGGATTAAATTCGCCAATCAAAGGTGACCCACTATATGGTCAACGCTCTGACCGCCTGCATCTCTATGCCGTTTATTTAGAGTTCACACATCCCGCAACAGGAGAGCGCATGAGGTTTAGCTTATCTTCATACCTTTAGTCTTATATATTCATAGTCGATAAGGTTATTAACCTTGATGCATTAATATTTATAATCTAAGTTGAACAAGGTTATTAATCTTCCTAACAATGTTAATAATCTTCCCAACAAGGTTGATTTTTTTTGTTGCATCAATAAAATTATTCAAGTTTCGCAAGTATCCACTTATGGTTAACAAGCGGTCGAGGAGCGGGCTGAAGGCCCAGTAAGCACTTAGCCCAGGGCAGCGCCCTGGGTAGGCTAAACGCCCAAATACGCCCTGAAAGGGCAAAAGCGTTCAAAAACGACGCTTTTGCCCTTTCAGGGCGTACTTCTTCGTTTCCTCATCCCCAGGGTGTTGCCCTGGGCTGTGCGCTTTTGCCCTTTCAGGGCGTGCCTTGAACTTTTACAATTCCTCCCCGATTGAACTTACGAAACTTGAATAAAATAAATCGGGGTGGCTCAGACTTGACTCTGAGCCACCCCAAAAAGTATAATGAGTTAGAATTTATGCCTTAGCAGGAGCAACTTCCTCCTCGTTGTCAGCCTTGATATGGCGTCCCATTGTGATATAGGCAATAGGAGCGGCAATGAAGATTGACGACAGTGTACCGAATACAACACCGAGAATCATTGCAAATGAGAAGCTGCGGATGCTGTCACCACCGAGTATGAAGATACACAGCAATACGATCAATGTCGTTACAGAGGTGTTGATGGTACGTGCGAGGGTCTGGTTCAACGAGTCGTTGAATACATCCTGACGGTCGCGCTTCTTGAACAAGCCGAAGTTCTCACGGATACGGTCGAATACAACCACCTTGTCGTTGATTGAGTAACCGATAACGGTAAGGATAGCACCGATGAATGTCTGGTCGATTTCCAGTGACATCGGAACAAATCCCCACAATGCCGAGTAGAATCCGATAACAATCAATGTATCCAGAGCCAGCGCAACAGTAGAACCTACTGAGTAAGCCACGTTGTGGAAACGGATGAGGATGTACAGGAAGATGGCAATCAGGGCGAAGATAACGCTGATGATGGCACCGTAGGTGATATCCTTAGCAACAGAAGGACCTACCTTAGTACTGCTGATGATTGAACCACCTGTACGCACGTCCGGGTTCTTGAATGCGTTAACGTCCTTCTGTGTCACGAGGTTTGCCTTTGACAGAGCCTTGTACAGTATGTTTTCGCACTCATCGTCAACATTAGGATTGTTTGACTCAATCTTGTAGTTGGTAGATATACGGATAGTATTACCGTCGGTACCAAGGGCTATTGCGCTGACGTTGGCGTCGCCGAATGCTCCGGCAAGGGCGGTGCGCACTTCCTCTGGCTCAACAGCCTTTTCCAGTTTCACTACATAGTTGCGACCACCGGTGAAGTCGATACTCTTGCTCAATCCACGAACTGCAAAGCTGATGATGAACAATACCGCTGCCACACCCCATATAGTAAAGGTACGCTTGTATGCGCCCATGAAGTTGAAACGTGTGTTCTGCATCATGTTCTTTGAGAACGATGTAGAGAATGAGAGGTTAAGCCACTTGTCCTTCTTCATCTGGTGCTCATAAACGAGACGTGTGAGATATACGGCAGTGAAGAATGAACATACGATACCGATAATCAGTGTAGTGGCGAATCCGCGGATAGGACCTGTACCGAATACATACAAGATGATACCTGTGATGATAGAGGTAAGGTTGGAGTCGAAGATGGCGGAGAAGGCATTTGAATAACCCTTCTTCAATGCCTCTTTCACGTTAAGGCCTGCGCGAAGCTCTTCCTTGGTACGCTCATAGATAAGCACGTTGGCATCCACAGCCATACCGAGCGAGAGCACGATACCGGCGATACCAGGCATTGTCAGCGCAGCTTGGAATGATGTAAGAATTCCAAGTGTGAAGAACAAGTTGAACAACAGTGCGATGTTTGCCATCATACCCGGAATTACTCCGTAGAGGCAGAGCATGTAAATCATCAGGAGGATGAATGCCACGATGAATGAGATTACACCCTGCTGTATTGACTGTGCACCGAGTGAAGGACCTACCACTTCCTCCTGTACGATACGTGTTGGAGCAGGCATCTTACCAGAGTTAAGAGTATTGGCAAGGTCTTTTGTATCTTCGATAGAGAAATTACCTGTAATCTGTGAGTTACCACCGGCAATCTCGCCGTTTACGCGAGGTGCGCTATATACTGCATCGTCGAGCACGATGGCTACGGCGCGACCGATGTTCTGCTTGGTCAGCTGTGCCCAACGGCGGGCACCGTCAGAATTCATCTGCATTGATACGCAAGGATGGCCATACTGGTCGAACTCGTCTTTGGCGTTGGTGATTACATCACCCTCTAATGGAGCACGGCCTGAAGGTTCAGTCACCTTAAGGGCATGAAGCTCAAAGATTTCACCCTTCTTGTCAAAATCGGCAGCCTTGGCACTCCACAACAACTTAACGTCGGAAGGCAGGATGCGCTTAGCGATATCTGAATAGATAATCTTGTCAACGTCAGCAGTGTCATGAGCGGTGGCATAACCAACTACGCTGAGGCTCTGGCCCTGTGAAGGCTGGAAGATAGAGAACAATGGGTTCTGCTCCTTCATCTTCTTCAGCTGGGCATCCTTGTCTGAAGCCTTGTCGCCCTTCACGTCTTTCTTGGAGATAGCGTCAGCCAGGGATTTCTTGCCGTCTGCGGCACTGTCAGCCTTCTCCACTGCAGCAGCCTCTTCCTCAACAGCAGCTTTCTCCTCTGCTGCACTTGTGGCTGTCGTGTCTGCAACAGCATCAGCAGCATCTGCACCGAGAGCATACTTCTGGTTGATTTGGGCGAGCAGGGGAACAATTTCCTGACTGTTGTAAGTCTCCCAGAACTCAAGGTTTGCGCTACCCTGTAGGAGCTTGCGCACACGCTCCGGTTCGCGGATACCAGGCATCTCAACCATAATACGTCCGCTTTGTCCTTCCAGCTTCTGGATGTTTGGCTGAACGACACCGAACTTGTCGATACGGTTGCGTACTACGAGGAAAGAGTTGTCAACAGCCGACTGCACTTCGGCACGCACGGCGTTCTCAACCTCTGCATCAGAGCTTTGAGTGCTCACCTTGCCCTTCATCTGCTGAGTGGCAAACACTTCAGCCAGACGGTGTCCGGGAGCATTCTTCTTGTAACACTGGATAAAGAGGCTTACGAAGTCCTTCTGGCTTGTTTCCTCTTCCTTCTTGGCTTCCTCCATAGACTTGGTGAAAGCAGCATCAGTCTTGTGGTCAGCAAGCACGGCGATAACGTCGGGCACCGATACCTCAAGAATCACGTTCATACCGCCCTTAAGGTCAAGACCCAGGCCGATTTGCATCTCGCGGCACTCCTTGTATGAATAAGCGCCGAAATACACTTTTTCGTTCATGATGGAGTCGAGATATTCCTGACCAGCTTCCTCGCCCATTTCAGCAGCCTTATTTTCATAGTGGCGTGTCACGAATGAGAAGGAGAGGTAGAATATGCACACCAGCATGAGCATAAGTGCGATAAACTTTACAATTCCTTTGTTTTGCATTTGTTTATATTGATATTTTTATTGTTATTTCTTTCTTAATGCTCTGTTAAAGCGTGCAAATATAGTGATATTTTTACAATTATGGAAATTTATTCGCACTTTTTATTGATTTTGACTGATTTTTTAAGGTTTATATCCAAATTTTAGCCAACAAACAATAGGATTATGGTCGGAAGCGCGTAATTTGTCCTCTACATAACAATTGTAAGGAGTGAAGTGGTCGGTGCACATGATATTGTCGATTCTGACATAAAAGCCTTTCTGATTATATGACAAACCGAGACCTCTTGCCGTCTCAACATAGCAGTCGGTGAGCCCTTGTGCTATCACCCGTCGGGTGTATGAGATAGGATTGTCGTTGAAGTCACCTGTCACTATAACAGGATATTTCTTGCCGATATTCTCCACGTATTTGTGTACCGCGTCTGCCTGTGGCGCACGTTTACGGCTTGCCTCCGCCAGTTTTCCCGCGATGTACCTTGAGTCAGTTTTGGCAGAGTCTCCTTCGATGTCGCCTTTCAGCAATGCTTTGTACTTGCTCTTGTCATCAGCAGTGAGACAATTGCTCTCGAAATGGTTGTTCACCACGACTACTGTCTTGCCGTTGATGTTGAGGAAAAAGGCACAACTTCCGTTGCCTTTTGATTCGTATCGTATAATTTCCTTTTTTATAATCGGGAAACGTGTGTATATGCTGATGCCTGTGCGATCATAATCTTCTCCGAATATTGCCCGCTCATTGTGAGGAAAAATGCTGTCCATCTTTTCCTGTATCTGTTTTTGGGTATTTCCGCAGTCTTCCTGAAGGCAAAGTATGTCGGGCTTTGTTTTTCTAAAAAATGCAATTATATCTTCCGATGCCTGAGGGTCGCGCTCTGACCCCCTGCCATTAAATCCATGCACGTTATATGACATAACCTTTATGGCTCCGATGGGAGTCTCGTGAGGCATATTGAATGGTATGTATGTGCGCACGGGTGCGTAAGCCATAATAAATCCCATAAAAGGAATTATAGCCATCCTCTTGCAGAATATCAGCCAGAAGATAAGAAAGCCAAAGTTGATGACGAGTATAAGTGGGAATGTCAAACCCACAAGGGCGAGCATAGGATGGGTGGCGGGATTCACCCAGTCGGAGAACCCCACAAGCAACATAACGATGATTGTAGCCACGTTTGCCCCTGCAATCATCTTGCGTGTGAATGTTTTAAGTTCGCTTATCATCTGTCCTGACTGCTGTCGAAGAGTGTCTGCTTTTCTTCTTTGGTAAGACTGTCATATCCACTGCGGCGGATTTTGTCGAGTATGCGGTCCACTTCTTCCTGGTTTTTCTTCTTGCGTTCATTGTATTGCCAGTCGTCCTCCTTGCTGCCACCACGGTGTACGTGCATGTTGGCATATCCGTCGTTAGATGATTTCCCCGAACGTCGCTCAAAGTTGCGCTTGAGGTTGTCGAAAAACTCCCTTCCCTTGTTTTTGCCGTAGCCGTTGCCCGAGGGATGGTTGTTCCAGTAGCGTATCATGAGAAAACCGAAGAGCATACCTCCGAGGTGAGCCATGTGTGCCACGTTGTCGCCTGGTGTTCCTACGGCTGAGAATAGCTCTATTGCTACGTATATCATCACAAACCACTTTGCCTTGATGGGAATTGGCAGTGGGAATATGAATATGCGCTCGTTGGGGAATATCATACCGAAAGCCAACAGAATTGAATAAACAGCTCCCGATGCTCCTATTGTCGTCCACATATTCAGTTGCCCTGACAGTTGTTGCCCAACATCAAAAAGTTGCAGCATGCCAATGCTCGGGTCTTGTCCCTTTATCATGAAGTAGAATGAGAAGAACTGGGCAATCTCTTGCATTATGCCGGCTCCAACACCACATGAAATGTAATAAAATAGGAATTTCTTGGGACCCCATACGTTTTCGATTACCACGCCGAACATCCACAGTGCAAACATATTGAAGAGTATGTGTGTGAATCCTGCGTGCAGAAACATATATGTGATTAGTTGCCACACCTGAAAATCGCTTGCCATAAAGAAGTGAAGGCCGAGTATGGAGTTGAGGTCAATGCCCCCTGCTTCCATCATCAATGTTGCAAGAAAGGCGATGATGTTGATAATCAGCAGATTTTTCGTAACTATGGGAATGTTGCGCATATTACTTTTATTTTATTCTTGTTTATGATATGTATATTCTCTAATTCGGCGACAAAATTACTAAAAAATCCTGCAAAATCGGCATTATTTCCGCATAATAGATGAAAAAAACAATAAAAACAAGAATTTTTTTGCTTTTTTGTTGCTTTTATAAATTCTTTACCCTATATTTGCACTGAAAAACCGGATACATAAGTATTATAATCATTAATAAAAGAAATTTAGTTATGAACAAAACAGATTTAATCGAGAAAATCGCAGCAGGTTCAGGCCTGAGCAAGGATGTTTCCAAGAAGGCGCTTGAGGCTACAATAGTAGCGTTGAAGGATGCTCTCAAGGCCGGTGATAAGATTGCGCTCGTCGGTTTCGGAACATTCAGTGTTAATGAGCGTCCTGCTCGTGAGGGTATTAATCCGCATACAAAGGAGAAAATCCAGATTGCCGCAAAGAAGGTAATCAAATTCAAAGCTGGTGCTGACCTTGCTGATTCCCTGAACTGATTTTGATTTTATTGTAATAAAAAAAGAGTGAGAAGAACTTTTAGCTTCTCACTCATTTTTTATATTTCTATCTCTTAGTGTATTATCTTGTTAATCTTAGGGTTGCTTGCCGATATATGCCAGAATACCTCCGTCAACATACAAGATATGTCCGTTGACAAAGTCTGACGCATCTGAGGCGAGGAACACTGCAGGACCCATAAGGTCATCGGGAGTACCCCATCTTGCTGCGGGAGTCTTTGATATGATGAATCGGTCGAACGGATGCCGGCTGCCGTCTGCCTGCAGTTCGCGGAGTGGGGCTGTCTGCGGTGTGGCGATATAGCCAGGACCTATACCGTTGCACTGGATGTTGTGCTCGCCAAATTCCGAGCAGATGTTGCGTGTGAGCATCTTAAGTCCGCCTTTGGCAGCAGCGTATGCCGACACAGTCTCGCGACCCAGTTCGCTCATCATCGAGCAGATATTAATAATCTTGCCGTGTCCTTTCTTTATCATTCCGGGGATTACTGCCTTTGACATGATGAATGGGGCGTTAAGGTCGATGTCGATTACTTGACGGAACTCCTCCACCGACATTTCTGTCATAGGGATGCGCTTGATGATACCGGCGTTGTTCACAAGAATGTCGATAGTACCTAAATTGCTCTCGATGTCTGCCACCATCTTTTTCACGTCTTCTTCATTTGTCACGTCGCAGATATATCCCTTTGCGTCGATGCCCTTTGCCTTATAGTCGGCAAGAGCCTGGTCGAGATGATGCTGGCCGCGGCAGTTGAATGCAATCTTGGCGCCTGCCATGGCGTAAGCCTCGGCGATGGCAAAACCTATTCCGTATGCTGCTCCTGTAACGAGAGCCACCTTGCCCTCAAGTGAGAATCTTTTGCTAAATGTATCCATCTTATTTTTGAACTTACAATTTAGAATTCCTCATTCATAACTCCTAATTCCTAATTTACTTCAGGTCCGTGATAAGCGAGAAGTCCTGATCGCCGTAGTCGAGGTTTTCGCCTCCCATACCCCAAATAAAGGTATAGTTGTGGGTGGCTGCGGCAGAGTGGATGCTCCATTCGGGAGATAGCACAGCTTGGTCGCCTTTCATCCAGATGTGGCGTGTCTCGTTTACCTCACCCATGAAGTGGCAGACAGCCTGGTCCTCTGGCACCTCGAAGTAGAAGTATGCCTCCATACGGCGGCTATGAACGTGAGCCGGCATGGTGTTCCATACACTACCTGTGGCAAGCTCTGTCATACCCATTTGCAACTGGCAAGTAGGCAATACCTGGTTTACAATCATCTTGTTGATATTGCGCTCGTTGCTCATTTCGAGCGAACCCATATGAGCCACAACGGCGTCAGCCTTTGTAATTTTCTTGCAGGGATATTCCTTATGTGCGGTTGTACTGTTGAAGTAGAATTTGGCAGGCTTGCTTCCGTCCTTGCTTGCAAAGATTACGTCACGTTCGCCACGTCCGATATACAGAGCCTCCTTGAAAGCCAGTTCGTAGGTCTCGTCGCCAACCTTCACTATACCGTCTCCCTCACCAACGTTGAAGATACCGATTTCGCGGCGTGTTGTGAAGTATTCAGCCTTCAGCGGGTCGATGGCCTCGAGCTTCAGCTCCTCAGCTACAGGCATAGCTCCACCCACTACCATCCTGTCGTACATGGAATAAACCATGTTTACCTCGTCGGCTGCGAATACTGTTTCAATGAGGAAGTCACGGCGGATTCTCGTGGTGTCATAATGCTTTGCGTCTTCGGGATGAGCCGCATAGCGAATCTCATAATTTGTTTTCATAATTTATTAAGTTTGTTTTTTGAATGTGGAATAGTTGAAATTAAGATGTTGGACCAACGGGACTCGAACCCATAATGACAGAACCAAAACCTGTAGTGTTACCATTACACCATGGTCCAATTTCCTAATTACCGGTGCAAAGGTAATGCTATTTTTTGGCATTACCAAATTTTTGCACCGATATTTAGCGTTTTTTTTATTTTATGGTCAAAAGGAAGTAGTTTTTCTTGCCTTTTTGAGCCAAAAGATACTTTCCGTCGATTAAATCCTCCTCTGTGAGCACACGGTCGAAGGCCGACAGTTTCTCCTTGTTGAGCGACACGCCGCCACCCTGAACGAGTTTTCTCATCTCGCCCTTGCTGGAAAACACTGGAGCCGCCTGTGTAAGGATTTCTACTGCGGGCTGGTTGAGTTGGTCGCGCGAGATGGTATATTGGGGCACACCGTCGAAGATGTCGAGGAATGTCTGTTCGTCGAGTTTCAGAAGACTTTCCTTGGTGGATTTGCCGAATAGAATGCCGCTTGCCTCGATAGCTGCGTCGAGAGCCTCCTTTGAGTGCACCAATATGGTTGTTTCCTCTGCCAGTCGCTTTTGCAGTACTCGCCTTCCGGGGTCTTGCTTGTGCTCCTCCACGAGGGCATCGATGGTTTCCTTCTCAAGACTTGTGAATATCTTGATGTAGCGTTCCGCGTCGTCATCGCTCACGTTGAGCCAGAACTGATAGAACTTGTATGGAGTTGTGCGCTTGGGGTCGAGCCAGATGTTTCCACTCTCCGTCTTGCCGAATTTCTTTCCGTCTGCCTTTGTGATGAGCGGGCAGGTGAGGGCGTATGTCTCCACTTCGTTACCCAGTGTACGGCGGATTAGCTCAGTGCCAGTGGTCATGTTGCCCCATTGGTCGTTGCCACCCAACTGTAGCTTGCAGTTCTTGTTCTTGTATAGATAGAGGAAGTCATATCCCTGAAGCAACTGGTAGGTGAATTCTGTAAATGACAGACCGTCGCGGGCTGTTCCGTTAAGACGCTGCTGCACGCTTTCCTTTGCCATCATGTAGTTGACTGTTATGTGCTTTCCCACCTCGCGTGCGAAATCAAGGAAGGTGAAGTCCTTCATCCAGTCGTAGTTGTTCACCATCTCAGCCTTGTTGGGAGCGTCGGTGTCGAAATCGAGGAACTTAGCCACCTGTGCCTTGATGCATTCCTGGTTGTGATATAGGGTCTTGTCATCCAAGAGATTGCGTTCCTGGCTTTTACCCGAAGGGTCGCCAATCATACCGGTTGCGCCGCCCACAAGGATAATGGGCTTGTGGCCGCAACGTTGTAGATGCCTGAGCATCATGATGCCGCAAAGGTGTCCGATGTGTAGGGAGTCGGCAGTGGGGTCTGTACCCAAGTATGCCGTAACCATCTCCTTTTGGAGCAGTTCTTCTGTTCCTGGCATTATCTGCGCGAGCATTCCGCGCCATTTCAGTTCTTCAATAAAGTTTTTCATCCAACTTTAATATTTTAATTTTTTTGTATTCATTTTTATGGCACTGGGTCATACCCACTTCCACCCCATGGATTACATCGCAATATTCGCCATATACCCAAGGCAAGTCCCTTAATAGGCCCGTGTTTCATAATAGCCTGTCTCGCATATTCTGAGCATGTCGGAGTGAATCGGCATGAGGGCGGTGTGAATCTTGATATACAGTGTTGATAGAACACGATAGGCAGGCACAGTGTCCATGCCAAGGCTTTACTTATCCATTGTAATACGTTCATTCAGCCTCTCTAATAAGTTAACCATGCTTTTCTCCACTCTCTCCGTAGGCATAAGTTCGTCGCTGAGCCATATAAACCCCATACTGAGTGTCTTTCCTTCGAGTCTTTCTGAGGCAGGGGCGAGGATATTTTTGTTGAGCCTGTATGCCTCGCGTATTTGTCTCTTAGCCCTGTTGCGCTTAACGGCATGCTTGAAGTGCCTCTTCGACACACTCACCATCATCATTTTCTCAGGTGCAGTACCGTCATTGTCATGTGTCATATACACCAGTCTGACGGGAAATGCAGCCATTGACCTGCTTCTCCCGTTGCCGAAGAGCATTTCGAGTTGTTTCTTACTCTTTATACGCTCTTTGTTGCCAAGTGTTTTGCCGCAGATATTCATCGGGCTATATATTATATATAATAAGGTGTATCAGTCATCCCCATTGATGATGAGATAGTGCTGCAGCGCACCGGTCATCGAGGGATATTTCTCCGTTGGAGCCTCAAGGTCAAGATGTAATCCGGCATCCTTTGCCGCCTTTGCCGTGGCTGGACCGAATGTGGCTATCGCAACATTCTTGTGAGTTGTGGGGAAGTCGGGGAAATTCTTCATGAGGGCATCGATGCCCGAAGGACTAAAGAAGACAAGCATGTCATAGTCGAAGTTTTTCACCTCTTCCGGCGTGAAGTCGTTGCTCACTGTGCGATACATCACGCATTCTGTGTGGTTGAGTTTCTTACTGTCGAGCAGCGTCTTTACGTCATCGTTGTGTACGTCGCTAAGCGGCACTAGGTACTTTTCATTTTTGTGCTTAGCCATACAAGGTAGCATATCGGCGATTTTTCCAGTGTTGCCAAAGAACACCTTACGCTTGCGGTACTGCACGTATTTCTGTATGTACAGTGCGATGGTTTCAGTTACACAGAAGTACTTCAAGTCCTCAGGAATGTTGTACCTCAGTTCCTTAGCCAAAAGGAAGAAATTGTCGATGGCATGTCTTGAAGTAAAGACGATGGCCGTGTATTCGGGCAAGCTTACCTTCTGCTGGCGAAATTCCTTGGATGAAAGTCCTTCAACCTTGATGAACGGGCGGAAGACAAACTCCACCTCCAACTTTTCTGCAATGTCAAAATACGGTGACTTCTCACTCGTGGGTTTGGGTTGTGATACCAAAATCTTCTTAATCATTGGTGTCCTAAAAATTTATTTTCAAATAATTACTCATCATGTCCACAAAGCCCCAAAATGCGGCGAGTGGCACTATTTCAAGGGCACAAAAGTACAAAATATTTTGCAGAAAAAAGCCTTTTCGGTGAAAAAAGATAAGATAGGACTTGAAAAATGTGAGAGATTTAACTAAAAAGAGTATAATCAATACACTTATTAAAGCTGATTTAACATTCATATTGAAGAATGACAACAGCAACACTACGGGGAAGAGCAACATGCCTTCGGAGGTTATAAGGAAGAATGACACCTTTAGCCACTGTAATGATTTTTTTATTCCAAAGAAAGTCCTGTTGACTGCCATAGACATTATTGTCTTGACTATGAAGTATGTCAATGTCATGCCAAGAAATATTGCCGTGAGATGGTAGTGAGAGTCGATGATAAGTGTGTCGCTCACGTATCGTGTGCAGTAGTATAGGAAGATGATGGAATAGAGAAGGCTTGTGAGCAGCACCATAAACAGCTGGAATCTCATTTCAGCACTTGTCTCGCTGAATGCCGAACTGAGGTTTTTGGGCACGTAGAATAAACTCTTCAACTGTTTGAGGATGAAGCTTCGAGAGCCTGAAGCCGATATTACCATCGTGATGAATCCAATGAGAAGTATCAGCGACATTCCACTGTCGCCTCTTACGGTGTAGGGCACAGTATCACCCGCCATGCCGTATCTTCCGGCACTGCGTTCGGGGTGAAACAATGAGTCTCCGGCAAAGAACGACTCTTTGTAGTACTTGGGCAACGGTGTTATCTCCAGCGCGCTTTTGCCCTTGCCATATCCAGGCAAGTGCAGGGTGTCGGGTCTTTCGCTGTATCTCACCTCCTTGGGTTGGAATGCAGCCTGTATTGCCGAGTCCTGCTGTGCGGGTGTGGCGTTCTTAGGTAGAGTCCTGAGTACTTGGTAGGGATGGCGCGGTTTGAAGGTCTTCGCCGGTTCCGTCACCGTCTCGGGTAGCACAACGTTATCCCCAGTAGCTACAATAGTCGAATCCTTTATTGTCATTTACAGTTTGAAACAGTCCTTAATCTTGTCAACGGCATCCAACTTCTCCCATGTGAAGAGTTCCACGTCAATGGTCTTCGTCTCGTGGTAGTGGCTGGTGAACGTCTTGCTGATGATTTGCGGCTGGCGTCCCATGTGTCCGTAGGCGGCAGTCTCGCTGTACATAGGCTGGCGAAGTTTGAGTCGTCGCTCGATGGCTTTGGGCCTGAGGTCGAAGAGCTTTTCGACCTTGGCTGCAATCTCCCCGTCGCTCATGTTGACGTTGCTGCGTCCGTATGTATTCACGTATATGTTCATAGGCTTTGCCACACCGATAGCATAGCTTATCTGCACGAGCATCTCGTCGGCAACGCCAGCTGCCACCATGTTCTTGGCTATGTGGCGTGCGGCGTATGCAGCCGAGCGGTCAACCTTGCTCGAGTCCTTGCCGCTGAAAGCGCCTCCACCGTGTGCTCCCTTGCCGCCGTAGGTGTCAACGATAATCTTGCGTCCGGTAAGACCGGTGTCGCCGTGAGGACCGCCGATGACAAACTTGCCTGTGGGGTTGACGTAGTATTTGATGTCGTCGCCGAAGAGCGCGAGCACCTTCTCCGACTTAATCTGCTTTTTCACTCTTGGCATAAGGATCTTGATGACGTCATCCTTTATTTGGGCAAGCATCTTCTCGTCCTCGTCAAACTCGTCGTGTTGTGTGGATACCACGATGGTGTCGATGCGTTCGGGCACACCGCCGTCACTGTATTGCACAGTCACCTGGCTCTTAGAGTCAGGTCTAAGATAATTCATGACCTTGCCCTCCTTGCGTATGTCGGCAAGGGTTTTCACTATGAGATGTGCAAGGTCAAGCGACACGGGCATATAGTTCTCCGTTTCGTTAGTGGCATAACCGAACATCATTCCCTGGTCGCCGGCACCCTGTTCCTCCTCGTTGCCGTTGTCAACGCCGCGGTTGATGTCGCCGCTCTGTTCGTGTATGGCGCTGAGTATTCCGCATGAGTTGCCGTCAAACTGGTATTCCGCCTTGGTATAGCCGATGCGTTTGATTGTATTGCGGGCAATAGTCTGCAAGTCGATATATACGTTGGAGCTTACTTCGCCCATTATCACTACCTGGCCGGTGGTCACGAAAGATTCGCAAGCCACTCGTGCCTTTTCGTCGTAGGCCAGGAACTGGTCGAGGATAGCGTCCGAAATCTGGTCCGCCACCTTGTCGGGATGTCCTTCAGAGACTGACTCTGATGAGAAGAGGTATGACATATACTACAATATTTTAAATTCTTAAAACTTTAATCTTCAATATGAGAGTGCAAAGTTACACATTATTCGTGACATGACCAAGCATTTAGCATTTTTTTATTTAATATTGCTCAAAATGTAACGATTCTGATGGTGTATGTCTTCACATTATTATATTATATAAGGTTCGTTTTTCCCTGCAAGAGGAATTTTGTTTTCCAATTGTCCAAATTCAGCCCTCTGCTTGGAACTATTCGGTTCTTTTTCTATATTTATAATATTTGTTGACTAAAAAAAGATATTTGTCGAACTATTATGCTCTTTGGTTGCGGTTTTTGGGGTAAATGGTGATTTTATGCGATAAAGTGAAAGGCGAAAGGGTGAAAATGTGATAAAGTGTAATCTTTGAGAAATTTCTTGGTTTTATTATAGTGTAATATTTGTCAGATTGAAAGAAAAGTAGTAATTTTGCACGCAAATTGTAAGTTATTAAAGTAATTTTCAAACTTAATGCAACATATTATGGCAAATGGATTGTATAATGCCGAATACGAACACGATGCGTGTGGAGTCGGCATGGTGGTTAACATCCACGGTAACAAAAGCCACGACCTTGTGGATAATGCGCTGAAGGTGCTTGAGAACATGCGCCACAGAGGTGCTGAGGGCGCAGACGGTCGTACGGGAGATGGTGCGGGTATCATGCTTCAGATACCCCACGAGTTTATTTTGCTTCAGGGTATTCCTGTGCCAGAGAAGGGAAAATACGGTACGGGACTCGTTTTCCTTCCTAAGGACGAAGCTAAGCAGAGCGACATACTATCAATAATGATAGAGGAAATCGAGCGCGAGGGACTGTCGCTGATGCACCTGCGCAACGTGCCCACCAATCACGACTGCTTAGGTGAATCGGCAGCCGCCACAGAACCTGCCATCAAGCAGTTGTTCGTGACAGGAGTGAGCGACGACAAGGTGCCCGTATTCGAGCGCACCTTATATATAATAAGAAAGAAGATAGAGAAGCGAGTGAAGGACAAGGATTTTTATATCTGCTCGCTCTCCTCGAAGAACATCATATACAAGGGTATGTTGACAAGTCAGCAGGTAAGACAGTACTACCCTGACCTGACCAACAACTACTTCACCAGCGGCTTGGCTCTCGTGCACAGCCGTTTCTCAACAAACACATTCCCCACATGGAGCCTTGCCCAGCCCTTCCGCCTCTTGGCTCACAACGGTGAGATAAACACTATCAGAGGTAACCGCGGATGGATGCAGGCCCGCGAGAGTGTATTGAACTCACAGGCATTGGGAGACATACGGCAGATTTCGCCTATAGTGCAGCCGGGTATGTCGGATTCGGCATCCTTGGACAACGTGTTTGAGTTCTTTGTGATGAGCGGTCTTTCCTTGCCCCATGCCATGAGTGTGATGGTGCCGGAGAGCTTCAACGATAAGAACCCGATATCCGAAGACCTGAAGGCATTCTATGAATACCATTCAATCCTAATGGAGCCGTGGGACGGGCCTGCCGCCCTGCTCTTCAGCGACGGACGCTATGCGGGAGGTATGCTCGACCGCAACGGTCTGCGTCCCGCACGCTACACCATCACCAAGAACGACATGATGGTAGTGGCAAGTGAGGTGGGAGTGATGGATTTCGACCCCACGGAGATAGCCGAGAAGGGACGCCTGCAACCAGGAAAGATATTGCTCATCGACACACAGGAGGGCAAGATATACTACGACGGCGAAATCAAGGAGCGACTTGCCGCCGCCCATCCCTATCGCCAGTGGCTCTCCACCAACCGCATACAGCTTGAGAAGCTCAAGAGCGGTCGCAAGGTGGATAACAGTGTGAAAGACCTTGTGCGTCATGAGATAATGTTCGGATTCGGCGAGGAAGACGTGGATGGCACAATCGTGCCAATGGCAACCAACGGTCAGGAACCAACCGCCGCCATGGGTAACGACACGCCGCTGGCAGTGCTGAGCGACAAGCCGCAGATTTTCTTCAACTACTTCCGCCAGCAGTTTGCACAGGTGACCAACCCCGCCATCGACTCCATCCGCGAGGAACTCGTTATGTCGCTTACCGAGTATATCGGACGTGTGGGAACAGGCATTCTCTCGCCCGACGAGACCAACTGCAAGATGGTGCGCCTGCCGCATCCTATCCTCAACAACACCCAGTTGGACATCCTCTGCAACATCCGCTATAAGGGATTCAACACCATCAAGCTGCCCATCCTCTTCGAATGTGATAAGGGCGAGGAAGGACTGCGCGACGCTCTCGACCAGCTCTGCAAGGACGCCGAGAAGAGCGTGGACGAGGGATATAACTACATCATCCTCTGCGACCGCGACGTGGATGAGACACACGCAGCCATACCGTCGCTGTTGGCAGTGTCGGCAGTGCATCACTACTTGATTTCGGTAGGAAAGCGAGTCCAGACGGCACTTATCGTTGAGAGCGGTGAGATACGCGAAACCATGCACGCAGCCCTGCTGCTCGGCTATGGAGCGTCGGCGATATGCCCATACATGACCTTCGCCATCCTCGACGACCTTGTAAAACGTCATAAGATACAGGAAGACTATGCCACGGCAGAGGCAAACTATATAAAGGCAGTGAAGAAGGGACTCTTCAAGATTATGGCTAAGATGGGTATTTCCACCATCCGCTCATATCGTGGAGCGAAGATATTCGAGAGCATCGGATTGTCGGAGAGCCTGTTGAAGAACTACTTCGGAACAAGCGTATCCACCGTGGGCGGTATCGGTCTTGAGATTATTGCACGCGATGCCATCCGTCTGCACGACGAGGCGTTCTCGAAGAACACCAACGTTGACTTCTTGCCCAACCTCGGACAGTTCCACTATCGCAAGGACGGAATCAAGCACGCATGGAACCCAGAGACAATCGCCACTCTGCAGTTGGCAACACGTACCGGCAATTATCAGAAGTTCAAGGAGTTCTCGAAGCTAGTGGACGAAAAGGACGCACCAATCTTCCTGCGCGACTTCCTCGACTTCAAGAAGAACCCCATCTCTATCGACAAGGTGGAGCCGGTGGAGAGCATCGTAAAGCACTTTGTGGCAGGAGCCATGAGTTTCGGTGCACTCTCTAAGGAAGCCCACGAGGCCATCTGTCTCGCCATGAACAAGTTGGGAGCTCGCAGCAATACCGGTGAGGGCGGCGAGGACAACGAGCGTTTCCATTCTGAGGTTGACGGAATATCACTATCTTCAAAGACAAAACAGATTGCGTCAGGACGATTCGGCGTAACCACCGAATACTTAGTGAATGCTGAGGAAATACAGATTAAGGTGGCTCAGGGAGCCAAGCCTGGAGAAGGCGGTCAGTTGCCGGGATTCAAGGTAAACGAGATTATCGCCAAGACCCGCCACTCCATCCCGGGCATCTCGCTCATCTCGCCACCACCTCATCACGATATCTACTCCATCGAGGACCTCGCCCAGCTTATCTTCGACCTCAAGAACGTTAATCCGAAGGCTGCCATCAGCGTGAAACTCGTGGCAGAGAGCGGAGTGGGAACTATTGCCGCCGGTGTGGCAAAGGCAAAGGCTGACCTTATCGTTATCTCGGGAGCCGAGGGCGGAACGGGAGCAAGCCCTGCATCGAGTATGCGATTTGCCGGTATATCTCCTGAGATAGGACTGTCGGAAACCCAGCAGACGCTCGTGAAGAACGGATTGAGAGGTCAGGTTCGCGTGCAGGTTGACGGTCAGTTGAAGACCGGTCGCGACATCATCCTCATGGCGTTGCTTGGAGCCGAGGAATTTGGATTCGGAACACTGACACTTATCGTGCTTGGATGTGTGATGATGCGCAAGTGCAACCTCAACACGTGTCCGCTCGGTGTGACAACACAGGATCCCAAACTGCGCGCGCACTTCATCGGAAAATACGAGTATCTCGTCAACTACTTCACATTCCTGGCACAGGAAGTGCGCGAGTATCTTGCCGAGATGGGATATACAAAGCTTGAGGACATCGTGGGACACACAGAGCTTATCCTCAAGAAAGAGGCAAAGGACAAGAAGACAGCCACACTTGACTTCCGTCGCCTGCTGAATAAGGAGCAGAACACATGTTCGTTGTATCATACCGTTGACCAGCGTCATGAACTTGACAATGTGCTCGACCAGCAGATTATCCGTGCATCGCAGCCAGCCATAGAGCGTCAGGAAGAGGTGAATCTCGATTATGCCATCAAGAATACCGACCGTGCCTGCGGAACGATGCTCAGCGGTCTTATCGCATCGAAATTTGGTGAGGCAGCACTGCCCGAGAACACTATCAACATCAAGTTCAAGGGTTCTGCCGGTCAGAGTTTCGGAGCCTTCCTTGTGGGCGGTGTGAACTTCAAGCTTGAGGGAGAGGCCAACGACTACTTTGGCAAGGGACTCAGCGGAGGCCGCATCTCCATCCTTCCTCCCACAAGAAGCAACTTCGCTGCAGAGGAGAATATCATTGCCGGAAATACCGGACTTTACGGAGCCACAAGCGGAGAGCTTTATGTCAATGGTAAGGTGGGCGAGAGATTCGGAGTGCGCAACTCGGGAGCCATCGCCGTTATCGAGGGTGCCGGCGACCACTGCTGTGAATATATGACAGGAGGTCGTGTGGTTGTGCTCGGTGAGACTGGTCGAAACTTTGCCGCAGGTATGTCGGGCGGTGTTGCATACGTATGGGACAAGAATCACAACTTCGACTACTTCTGTAATATGGATATGGTGGAGATTAACCTCGTTGAGGACAGCCGATTCCGCAAGGAGTTGCACGAACTTATCCGCCAGCATTATCTCTACACTGGATCGAAGCTCGCCCGCACCATGCTCGATGACTGGAACCGCTACGTTGAGGATTTCATCCAGGTAGTGCCTATCGAGTACAAGCGCGTTCTTCAGGAAGAGCAGGTAAGAAAGCTGCAGCAGAAGATTGCTGATATGCAGAGAGACTATTGATTTAATTAAGAATTAAGAGTAAAGAATTAAAATGGGAAATCCGAAAGCATTTTTGACCATTCCGCGCCAGGAGGCGGGATATAGGCCAGTACACGATAGAATACATGACTTTGGAGAGGTGGAACAGACTCTCAACAGTAAGGACCGTAGAACACAGGCGAGCAGGTGCATGGACTGCGGAGTGCCGTTCTGCCACTGGGCTTGCCCATTAGGCAACAAACCGCCTGAGTGGAACGACGCACTGTATAAGGGCGACTATGAACTGGCATACCGTCTGCTCAACTCCACCAACGACTTCCCCGAGTTCACCGGACGCATCTGTCCCGCCCTATGCGAGAAGGCGTGCGTGTTGAACCTTATGGAGCACGAGCCTACAACCAACCGCGAGGATGAGGCTGCCATCACTGAAATGGCATTCCAGGAAAACTTCGTGCGCATTGAGACGCCCGAGCGCAACGGCAAGAAAGTGGCTGTCATCGGTGCAGGACCTGCCGGTCTTGTTGCCGCCAACCAGCTAAACCACAAGGGATATGAGGTGACAGTGTATGACAAGAACGAGGCTGCGGGAGGACTCCTGCGCTATGGTATCCCCAATTTCAAGCTAAACAAAGCGATTATCGACCGCCGTATGGAAGTACTTGAGAAAGAAGGTATCAAGTTCAGCTTCGGTCAGGAAATAGATGTCACAAAACTGCCCGAAGGATATGACGCCTATGTGATAGCCACGGGAACACCTACCGCACGCGACCTTAAGATTCCGGGACGCGAGCTCAAGGGAGTGTATTTCGCCCTTGAGATGCTTGCACAGCAGAACAGGGTGCTGGCTGGTATCGACATCAAGAAAGAAGACTTGGTGAACGCCAAGGGCAAGGACGTGCTCGTAATCGGTGGTGGAGATACCGGTAGCGACTGTATTGGTACAGCTCATCGCCAGGGATGTAAGAGCGTCACACAGATAGAAATTATGCCAAAGCCGGTGGAAGGACCAGAAGACCCGAAGACCCCGTGGCCTAACTTCCCCCGCACATTGAAGACTACGTCGAGCCATGAGGAAGGATGCACCCGCCGATGGAATATCAACTCGCTTGAGTTCCTTGGCAAGGACGGCAAGCTCACTGGAGTGAGAGTGCAGGAAATCGACTGGAAACCCAATCCCGAAGGTGGAAGACCGCTGATGGTGGAGAAGGGTAAGCCCGAGGTTATCAAGTGTGAGATGGTGCTGCTGGCAATGGGATTCCTAAAACCCGAACAACCGCAGTTTGCCGACAATGTCTTCGTATGCGGAGATGCCGCTACAGGTGCCTCGCTCGTAGTGAGGGCTATGGCAGGAGGACGCAAGGCTGCAGCCGATGTGGATAAATATTTATTGAACATATGAGCATAAACTTTTGATAACTTGCAAGGTCCCGCTGTGCAGTGATTGCACGAAAGCGGGACTTTTTTATTAAAAAAACTACAAAAAAACTTGTTTTTCCAAAATATTATCGTACCTTTGCACATTATTTAGTAAATAATGCGAATATTGAGATATGAAAAAGTTGTGGAAATTGATTAGTTTTGACCATCTGATGGTCTCTCTGTTGACGGTGTTGACAGGAGGGCTGCTCACTCTTGTGTCAATAAATCTCACGATTTTTAATCCTATGAAGCGTGCTTTTCAGGACTTCTCAATGGTGGATGTATATAATGAGATAATGCGCGGCAACGGGGCTGTGGAACTTAACGACGAGATAACACTTGTTGATATGACCGACCTTTACGACCGTTCGGCAATAGCCTCGCTCATTAAGGAAGTCTCCGAATGCAATCCCAAGGTTCTGGTGATAGACCTGATATTCGAGCGTCCGGGTTTTGACGAAAACGAAAACGCATATCTCAAAAATACACTGGATTCTATTCCAAACTCAATAATTGCCTGCAAGCTCACCGACTATGACGATGAGAAGAAGATGTTCCGTCATAATATCTCTTCCTTTTTTTATGAGCCGGAAAGTGCCACGAAACTCGGGTTCAGCAATGTTGTCAGCGGCGATGGATTCAACACTATCCGCAAGTTCACCTATCAGCAGATGTACCAGGGACATACAGTATATTCCCTGTCATATATGGCTGCCAGTATGGCGCAAGGCGTGAAGCCTACACCCCAATTACATAATGAGCGAAGCATATCATACAGCGAGACTGATTTCCCCGTCGTGGGGCATAACGACGTGGCAGTCAACAGGAAACTGATCGAGAACCGAATAGTCTTCATCGGCACCATGAATGAGGAGGCAGATATGCACATCACTCCTCATGGCAAGATGCCCGGAATGAAGATTCAGGCATATACCACATTGTCAATCCTCAACCAAAAAGACCTTATCGACGCCCCAATCCTGTGGAGCATCCTCTTGATGGTTGTAGTGTGTTATTTCTCAGCCTTTGCCGGTGTGTGGATTGATCGCAAGTTCAATCTCTCCAAGCTATATTGGCTTAAGTTCTACTATTTTGTTGTGGCGGCGGTAATAGGATGGATAGGATTCTATTGCTACTCGCGCTTCAACTATAATTTCAGCCTAGTCTATCCGCTGCTCGGTTTGGCATTGGTTGAGACAGGGAGATTGGAGTATAAGTGGATAATTATCGTATTGTCAAAGAAAAAAGTGAATATAGTAAAAAAATCTGTATATTATGTACCGCTTGATTAATAGTGTTATTGCATTGGCTGTGGTGGTGTTTGCTCTAACTGCCTCTGCCGCACGTGGAAATGAAGTTGGCGAGAGAGCACTTGCCAAGGCTGACTCACTGTATGCCTTGCAGCAGTATGAGGCGGCGGTTAAATTCTACAAGGTGGCTGCCGACAGTGGTGTGGTGGCTGCCGAGTTCGACCTTGGCTATGCATACTACAATGGCGAGGGAATAACGCGTGACTTCACTCAGGCTGCCAAGTGGTTTAAGCGCGCGGCTGCAAAGAATTTTGCCAAGGCACAGTTCAACCTGGCTTATTGCTATATGAACGGAAGAGGTGTGCCGAGGAATTATGACAAGGCACTGGAATTGCTCACAAAGTCGGCAGAGAATAATTATGTATTGGCGCAGAGCACGCTTGCTGACTGCTATGACAAGGGTATTCTCGTGGAGCAAGATGAGGCTGAGGGAAAGAAATGGAGACAAAGAGCGGAGAATCCGGAGGCAAAGCAAACTGCGGAGCCTGAAAAAAAGGAAGAGCCCAAAGAGAATGTTGCTCCCAAATCAGAACCAAAACAAGTGTTAACTCCCAAGGACTCCCCCAAAGAAGTTGATGCTCCAAAAGAAGAACCCAAATCGGGTGGGGAGGAAGTGATAAGTCCGCATGGTGAGATAACTCTTGACCTTTCTGACGGAAAGCAGGGGGCGGAAACCAAGGTTGTCAAACCAGAGGTGAAGCCTGTGGCTGACAGCGTAAGTGTACAAGGACATGTGATTCGCCCTAAGAATGCTCTTCCTGTGAACACCCAACCCTCTGAGAATACCCAACCCTCTGAGAATTCCCTGCCTACCGAGAATGTCCAGCCTAAGGTGAGTGCACAACCGCCGGTGTTGAAGATACTCTATCCCGAAGACCAGTCGATGTTCCATACCACGAGCATGAAGGTAAAGTATCAGCTGATTGCGCCAGGAATGGAAGACAAGACCAAGGTGACGGTGATGATTGACGGACAGCGGGTTCCTGCAGACAGGGCTGTAAGAGCGGCAAATACAGTTGATATAGACCTTCCGCAGCACGACTGTGTGGTGATGATGTATGCCCAAAACGAATATGGCAACAGTGAACCGTCGATGATACGCCTTATCAAGGAGAATACCACAATGGAACTGCCACGCCTTTTTGTGGTGGCAGTGGGAGTGGGTGAATATGATGACCCCCAGTTGCCCAAGCTAAGATACACATGCAAGGACGCAAAGGACTTCTCCGACGTGATATCCTCGAAGAAAGACCGCCCGTATGAGGAAGTGCAGGTGAAGACACTGCTTGACCAGGAAGCCACGCGTTCTGAGATTTTCGAGGCAATGGAATGGCTCAAGCAAGAGTCGTCTCCCAATGACATCTGTGTGTTCTTCTTTGCCGGTCACGGATTCAGGGACGAGAAGGACAGATTTTATTTCATGCCCTATGGAGCGCATCCCGACAAGCTTTATGACTGCTTTAGCGCCACCGACTTCCGCAATGCCGCTGAGGAGATTAATGGCAAGTTCATAGTATTTGCCGACGCTTGTTACAGCGGTGCTTTGCTCGACGGGGCAAGGTCGGCAGCCACCATGCACTTCGTTGAGCAATTACGACGCACCAAGAACGGAATGATACTCTATGCCTCGAGCACGTCGGACACCAAGAGCAAGGAAGACGAGACGTGGGGTAACGGAGCATTCACAAAGGCTCTCGTGGAGGCATTCAACGGTGCTGCAAAAGAAGAAGGCTCTGAGGGGTTGTCAACACAGGACCTTGAGAGGTATCTGTACAAGTCGGTGAGAAAGACCACCAATTTCAAGCAGACCCCCATCTTCATAAACCCAAGCGGAATGGAACACTTTAATCTGTTTTTATATGGCAACTGAAATTAGAAGAACATTGGCGATTGCCATCATTATGGCATTCTCGCTCACGTGTGCCTTTGGCGGGAAATATACCGTTTATTCGGTCATAGGCAAGGCATATACAATTAATGGAGGCAAGAAGAGCATGCTTGCAACACGTTCGTCACTCTCGGGAAGTACAAGACTGTATATTGAAAAGGAGAGTGCCGTGACCATTATTGACGAGGCAAACTACAAGATGTATTTCTTCACTAAGCAGGGCGAGAACAGTGTGAGCGCGTTGCTTGACATTTCGAGGAAAACCTCCAAGAACCTCTCCAAGCAGTATCTCAGTTATCTGCTTAAGCAGATGTTCTCGCCGATGAGCAAATCGATGAAGCATCCTGACACATACATGCAATCAACAGGAACGTCATACCGTGCGGCAAGCCGCGACTCGATAATGGCATGGAGTCTTGCCCGCTTGTTAGGTTGTGGGGGGGACAGTACACACGTTACGGCGGAGAGCAGGATGATTGAACCCAAGTGCATAGTGGAGACCGACTACGACGTGAGCTTCGACCTCGTTTCCTGCACAACGGGGATGACAGTGGGCGAAGTCGTTAAGCCCAATACGGCATGTTATGTGCGTGTGCGCAACTCCACCGACTTGCCGCTTTATGTCAATGTGCTTAACATAGACGTTGCTGGAGCCAAATATCTTGTGCTGCCCATCGATGAGGAGATTACGTGCAGCAATATGCTGGTGCCGGCACGCTCCACAGTGGGATTCAGCGGCGACCCCTTCGTCTTCTCCAGCCAGCTCTCGCGCGACGCGTTTATTATGGTGGCATCAGAGGAACCCCTGAATTTCAGCATTCTGATGAATCCGATAAAGTGCGGAAATGGTGATAATATGAAATTAGGAGTAAACCGTAAGTTCTATGATACGAAGTAATATGAATATCCGTCTGACGAGGTCGCTTTTGTCCACTTTAGCCGTCTCGTTTGCATTCTCCACAGCCATTGCACAGAACCATAAGTTCGACAAGGGCGATGCCGACGAGTTGTTGTATGAGCAGCTCACCTCGTGCAACGTGGTGGAGAACTGGCATCGCGAACTGATTATCGATGAAAAAAAACTCACACCCACCGACGAGGAGAACATATACGTGCTTCCGGGAGACACGCTCCAGACGCGCGAGATGCGCTCCGACATCTATGTCATCCGCAAGGGCAACACACTCTCGCCCCTTTTTGACAAGAAATACCCACTTGAGTCGGCAAATAACCTTCTGCTAAACGTTATCAAAGACAATACGCTGCAGCTTTCGCTCGTGCAGAGGCAATATGGCAACAAGCAGAAGAAAGCCACAGTGCCGCTTCAGACAGTATATGACCTCTTGGGACGGCACAACGACATCTATGTCAACGTGACACGTATCGACCCGAAGTCAATCGAGGCAGTACTGGTATTCCATCAGAAAGGCATAAACACCATACACATGTTCATAGTGAACATTCCAGTCGAAAATCTATTTGTCAAGGGGGCAAATGTCATAGCCGAACTATATGGAAATATTCCTCAAGGCAATGTGAAGTCAATAAACAGACGTAGGAAACAATAACAAATAATTATAGAAACAAGACAACAGACAAAGACATGAAAGCAGTTAAATCAATCAAGCAAGTCATTCTTGCCGTGCTACTGTCATTGCCATGCGTGATGACATTCGCCGAGACATCGTTCACAATAACCGAGGGTGTGGCTGACGAAAACCTAAAGGCCACGATGGAGAAGAATGTCAGTGCATTGCTCGCGGAGTTTAGAGTGTCGGCTGATGAAGGTAAGAAAAACGTAAAACTGTCAAAGGACATTGTTACCAAGGATGCCCAGGACATCATACGGGAGATGTGGCAGAGCAGCGCGATGAGCTGTCCGCCAGTGAACATACGCACAAGATGTCTGAAGACTGCCAAGGGTTATCAGGTTAGAGGAATACCCGTGGACATGATAGAGGCTGACGAGAGTGAGGCCCGCCAGGAACTTACCATCAGCTTCAATGAGAATGGCATAATCAACGGAGTGGCCGTGGCTATAGAAATGAATAGATACGAGGAACTAATGCGGGAGAAGGCTTCCGACGTTGACTATGCGCGCAGACAAGTGATAGTGGATTTCGTGGAAAACTTCCGTACGGCATACAACCGTAGGGACCTGAAAATGCTGCAGAGCGTGTATAGCGACAAGGCACTCATCATCACAGGCAAGGTGGTGGCAGAGAAACCAAACTCTGACCTCACAAAACTTACTCTCACCAATAACAAGGTGGTGTATATCAAACAGACGAAACAGGAGTATCTCAGGAACCTCTCTAAAGTGTTCAAAATCGTGAAATACATCAATGTTGATTTCTCTGACATCGAGATTACGGAGCATCCCAAATACGATGACATCTATGGAGTGACGCTCAAGCAAAAATGGCACACCGACAGGTATCAGGACGAGGGCTATCTTTTCCTTATGGTGGATTTCAGGGACAGCGACCAGCCTGTGGTGCAGGTGAGGACTTGGCAGCCATACAAGGACAAGGGCGGTAAGGTAATCACCGCAAAGAAGGACGTATTCCACCTTGGCTCGTTCAGAATTATCAGATAACAATAATTTTTATACATAAAGTTATGATTAGAAAACTGTTCTTATTTGTGATTGCGGCAATCATCTCACAGATGGCGGCGGCACAGGGTGTACTACAGGTGACTGACCTTACGAATCCTAATGACGTGTATCCCAACGACGATAACAACGGCGTCGTGGTGGTGAAGTGCAACAAGTCTATCCCGCTTTCGTTCGAAAGTTCAATGGACAAGACTGCTGACCCATACAATATCGAGAGCGAGGGCAATGACTGTGTATATTACATTGAGTTTCCCACGGGAAACAAGTATCGTGGCAGGGTGCTCTCGATTATCGCCGCCGGATATACCAAGGTGGATGTGGAACTTGACGTCAAGCCACGAGGGGCGATTACTCTTTTGGTGGTTGACCCTAACAGCATGGTTGATGCGGGATGCTATCGAGGACACCGCAACAAGGGTATGGACGAAATCAAGAAGATGAACTATGACGAGGCAAAGAACCACTTTATGCTCGCCTCGATGTGCTCCGACTGTGACACGCTTGAGAATAACGTCAACCTCGCCCTTGTTGACTCTCTCATAATCCTAAGGGAAGAGGCTGACAAGGCATACAAGATTCTCGACTATAGGGAGGCGGTAAGGCTATATGAGCATATTGTCGAGCTCAACCCCTATGATACATTTGCCGGAAACAGGTATAACATCACCATGAACAAATATGCACAAGAGTGCCAGTCGCTGTTCAACCAGGCGGAGTTCTATTATAAGGAGAAATACTTCGACAAAGCTGACGAGCTCTATCAGCGTGTCATCGACTACAAGTGTATGAACGAAGGACAGGCAATGATAAAGCACCAACAGATTCAGCGAAGCATCACCATGAAGCAGAACCACTCACGATTGTTCACATACGAATATATGAAGGATGCTCCCATTGGTATCTCCACAGGTAGCTACCACTCAAAACGCACAGGAGGGTTTTTCGCACTGAACTTCAACAAGAAGGTGTTTGAGATGATGCGCAACAACTGCAAGGTGCCCGACATGCCCGAGGCGAGTGTCAGCTTTGGATGGACACGAAAGATTGTAAGCCCTGTATGGGTGTTCTTTGGTCCGGGTTTCACCACCAAGTTCTATTATGGCAACTACAAGCCGCTTAATGGTGAGCGTACGGTATGGCCAGGAATCGACGGAAAACCTAATGGAACACTTGATGGAGAGGTGGACGATAAGAAGGTGAACGTGGGATGGGCTATATCGCCTGTGGTAGGTCTTTGCGTGAAATACTCCTATTTTGCCATCAGGTTCTCCTATCAATATAGGTTCGCTATGGAGTCTAACCTTAAGGACTTCATCGGCAAACAGAGGTTCACTATTGGCGTGGGATTGGCTTATTAATAATAAGGGGCGGGCATTTTCCCGCCCTTTTTCATATAAAAGAAACAAAAACAATACTTTTAGTTACATTTCTATGGTTCTTTTATAAAAAAAAGATGTACCTTTGCACCAAAAATTATCAAATCGAAACAATGAAAAAGCTAATCTTGATTATGCTGGCAGTGGCTATAAGCTGCACAATGTCAGCAAAAAGCAAACAGAAAGTGACTGGAGAATGGGTAGCTACATGGGCTACCGCAACTGAGTTTACCGGCAAGGGCGACATGCCTAAGAGCGGAACGTTGACGGGCAAGTCGATTCGTCAGATTGTTCGCGTGTCGATAGGAGGAAGCGTGCTCCGCCTTCATTTGTCCAATGAATACAGTAAGCAACCCGTGGAAATAAAGTCAATTTATATCGCCGATCTTGACAACGACCCCGGGCGAACGGCCGTGGCTGCTGAAGACGTGCCGAACATTGGTATGAAAATCAAACCAAAGTCGGCAAAGTACCTGAAGTTTGGCGGCAAAAAGAACATCACCATTCCTGCTGGAGAGACAGTTGTAAGCGACGAGATAGCTTACGAGCTCAAACCGCTGCAGCGTTTGAGCATCAATATCTCGTATGGTGAAACACCGGAGAACGCGACGAGTCACCGTGGTTCGCGTACTACATCTTATATAATAAACGGAGAGGCTACACCGAAATCGGATTTCACCAAGAATCCCGAGCGCGAAGACCATTGGTATAACATTGCTACCATCGACGTGCGCAGGGAGGGATGTGAGGCAGTGGCTGTAATCGGTAACTCCATCACCGACGGACGCGGCACTACCACTAACCTGCAGGACAGATGGACTGACTTTCTTGCCGACCGCCTGCAGGCAAATGAAGCTACTAAGAACATTGCTGTGCTCAACCTTGGTATCGGAGGAAATGCCGTGTGCTTCGGCGGATTGAGTGACCCTGCCGTGAAACGATTCGACCGCGACTGCCTCGGACAGGCAGGAGTGAAGACCATCGTGGTGTTTGAGGGAATCAACGACCTTGGCGGAACTAACGGTGATGCAGAGATGAGGGCCAAGAAGATTATAGAGTGCTACAAGGAGTTTATCAAGAAGGCTCACGACCGTGGAATGAAGATATACGGTGCTACCATCTCACCCTATTTCAAGAGTTTCTATGACAATGGCGATCCTTTCCGCGAGGCGGCACGTCAGTATATCAACAAGTGGATAAGGGAGTCGAAGGCCTTCGACGGTGTACTTGATTTCGACAATGTCGTTCGCGACCCGCAGAATCCCTCTGTAGTGCAGGAGAGATACCAGATGGATTGGCTGCATCTCAATCCTGCGGGATACGAGGCTCTTGGCAATTATGCCGCAGATTACTTTTTTTAATTCTTTAATTGATAATTACCCCCAATGCACCTCTCCGTAATCGTTCCAATATATAACAAGGCTGAATACATAGAGCCATGTCTTGAGAGCATACTTGAACAGGACTTGGAGTCGTTCGAGGTGATTGCCGTGGATGACGGCAGTACGGATGACTCTGGCAAAGTGTGCGATGAGATGGCGCGGTTGTATCCTAATCTCAAGGTGATGCATGTGCCAAACGGCGGTGTTACAGCTGCCCGCCGTATAGGTGTTGAGCATGCCAAGGGTGAGTATGTAACTTTCGTGGATGCCGACGACTTGATGAAGCCACAGGCCCTCTCTGTACTTCTCGATGCAATACGTGAAACGGGAGCCGACGAGGTGGTTGCCACATACGACACTCACTATGGTGAGCACATTACAACAAAGATTGTGGGCACTATTGATGCGGAGTGGATGATACGCCAGTTGATGGCATCCACGGCAAAGTTTTGTGTACTGTGGGCTGTGATATTCCGCCGAGACAAGATAATTGACTGTCTTTATGCGCCAAGGGTGATACGCTCAGGCGAGGACATACTGATGCAGATACTCTTCCTGCTGAAGCGTCCCAAGGTAGTGTTCATTCCAGATAGTGTGTATGTCTATACCGTAGGGTTGCCCAACGACCGACAGATGACCCTTCAGGAACAGGTGGCATACGATGACATACTGCGTAAGGCAATGTCAAGTCGTTGGGATGAGTTTTCCGAATGCTTTACTCTGCGCAGGATAAAGATGTATGAGAACTTCATCTACAATCGCATGTTCCACCTTCTTTTCCCCTATTACAGTGACTTGAGAAAGTCATTGACGAAAGGGATTCCCCTTGCCGACCGTATAGCAGTGCTTCTTCCTCCACGTATTGCCTATTTCCCGATAAGTTTTCGCAAGAAACGATTTATATGATTGTCACAACCGTTCCAAGGCTTTGGCACAGTTGTGACAACAGGCTTTGACACAGTTGTGACAATAGCCTTGGTACAGTTGTGACAACAGTCTTTGGAACAGTTGTGACAATAGCCTTGGTACAGTTGTGACAACAGTCATGGTACGGTTGTGACTGTAGTTTATATGTTTATATAGACTTGTAGTTTAACTATTTATGTTGACTACTTATCGTCTTATTCATAAAACAGGTTGACAGGTAAGAGAGGGGAAGCCAAGTTTCCGCCTCGCTTGATTCGGTTCAATAACTATGAAAGGCAAGACTTGGAAAAAAAGCTGATGAATAGAGTAATGTTATATGCGAAGAGGAAGCACATGAGCGTGAGCAACAGAGTGCGAAGGGTCATGAGCTTTATGCCTTTCATACGTGAGAAAAGATATCCGTAGGCAATTGGGATGATGAATATCCAGTGGCCGGTCATGATGAACGCCTCGTTGAGACCGAAACCGAGTCCCAAATGGATTACAGCATCAAACGCCACTCCCGACAAAGCCATCAACAGGAAGCGACTGCGTATGCCGGCAATGATTCCCGCAATAAAGAATAATATTATGATGCCCTCGACGACGTAGTTGAGGGCATTGTCGTATCTTACAACTACGGGTCGCCCGCGGAGTACGTCTTCGAGAAGGTGCTGCTTATGTAGTTGGATAGGTTCTCCGAAGATGTTCTCCACAAGTGCATCGGTGCGCGAGGTTGTCTCGTCTGTCCATTTCATAAACTTGCCGTCACCCATGGGCTTGCCCTTGTGGGTGTGCCAAGGTTGCTTGTGGTCAGCCACGTATTTGGCGTGTATAATCTGTCGCATTTTGCGGTCGAAGGCCTTAGCTATGGCTGTTGAGTCCTTTAGGGAAGTGGTGTCGCTGAAGTTCTTGAAGTGCTTGGCCCTTTCCTCCTTGCCTTTCTTAATGCGCTTGCTAAGCGAAGCTCTTTCGCGCGGTGCGGCATATTCCTCATGTTCCCATTCTGCAAAACACCAAATCATGAGACTTGGTACAATCACTCCTGACAGTAAGTATTTGGGACGGAAGAAACTCCTGCCGTTGACGAAGAGGGCATTGAGGAACACCTTAATGCCGTTGCTCAGAGTGGTGCCGGCGGTAAAAAAGAAGATAATCCACGTCTGCCAGATCTTCAGTTGTCGTCCCTTCTGCATAGTCTTGCCGCATACATATAGACATGTGACGAGCATGAACATAGAAAGGGCGAAATGATCGGGCACCATAAAGGTGAGCATCACGTAGCCGAATGAGTAGGAAAACAGTGAAATGAGCAGGGCATCGGTGCGGCTAAGGGCAATAATTTCGCGCAGTATGCGATAGAGGAATATCCATGTATAGCTTGCGAGAAACACCAGTATGACGGCAATGATTACTTGTGCGGCATTGTAGTTGAGGGCAAGAGTCAGCTCATGGTTGAGAAGATATAGTGGGTATTCGAAATAGGCGAGCAGTGGATGTCGGTAAATCTCATACTTGGGTTCCCATTCTGTGAGCACGCAGTAGGTGATAGGGTCGAATCCCGACACGGTGTATTTATTTACGAAGAGCCCCCAGATGGCTTGGTGGGTCTTGGAGAATGCAGTATGGAATTTGCTTACGGCGAGCACATTTAGGGCTGCCATCAAGAGTGTGATGACTATTGCCGGGAGGCGTTCTTCCTTTTTGATGCGGAAGGTGTTGAGGAACTTGCCTATTGAATCTTTTATTATTCTAATCATATTTGTCTCTTTTTATTTTCATTGACTTTGTCTATAGCAGGCTTCACCTCAGCATAGCTCGAGCAAGCTCGGCTCTGCCTTCGGTTCGCGAAGCAATTTTTAATTCTTAATTCTTAATTTTTAATTCTTAACTCTTAACTCTTTAAAGTGGCTCTCATCGGCTATGGCGAGTAGTTCGCGGTCGCCACGGCTGTCGCCGAAGGCAATAAGAGTGTATTCATCTCTGTCGGGATGGCTGGTCAGTAGGCGGTTTACTTTCTCCTGGCCGTAGCAGTTGTTGCCTATGAAATTGCCTGTCACGATGCCGTGGGTAATCTCCAGTTCGGTGCAGAGGTATTCAATACCTGTGCAGTCGGCGAAGAAGGGGCGTACCCATATTGAAGGACTTGCCGAGATGATACATACGGTGTGACCTTCTGCTTGTGCTTTCTTTATGATGTCTTTTGCTTCAGGGCGTATTATATGGCTATATGCTTTGGCAAAAGCCCATGCCTTTTCTCTTAGCTGTTTCTCACTCATACCTCCGAAGATATGTCTGAAAAGGCGCAGCTTAAGGGTATGGTTGGAGTAAAGCCCCATTTTCATCAGCAGGAGAAGGTGGAAATGTGATGCAATCCATAGGATGAGTTTCCTGGTGCCTGAGATGTAACGGATGATGGCTATCAGTGAGTCGCAAGTCGTTATGGTGCCGTCGAAATCGAATGCGTATATCTTTTTCTTCATATTCATTTTTTTTTGAACGTAAGGTCACACAGCTGGTATTACAGGTAAATGAGCACAAGGAATGATAGCACCCATGCCATAAGGATGAACTGGGTGGCACGATCGGAGAGCACAACTTTCACTGGGTCGCCGCTCTTCTCGTCCACTACTGCTATCTGCAGATAGCGCAGTAGTGCCAGTATGACAAGGATAGAGGTGAGATATAGTTTGTCGGTGCCGAACTGTACAATTATCTCAGGAGATACGGTGTACATTATGTAGCAAACGAGCATCACGGTGCCAGTGATGGTGATGGCTTGGTTGATAAATGTGAGGTTGTAGCGTGATGTGTTCTTTCGCGGTGCCCGTCCCGTCTCATTCATCTTCAGCACGTCATCACGCCGTTTGGCGAAGGCGAGAAAGAGTGTGAGCAGGAAGGTCATGAGCACTATCCACTTGCTGAGCTGAACACCTGTGGCAAAGCCTCCGGCAAGTATTCGGAGCACGAATCCGCTTGCCACGATACATACGTCAATTATTGCATATTCCTTCAATTTCAGGCAGTATGCCACGTTGAGCAGGAAATATGTGATGATGACTGTTATGGTATTTGCCTGTCCTTCAGGTAGCAGTAGCATGAGCACTATGGATGCCAACAAACTGATTGTCATCATGCTGTAGGCTTGTGGAATAGTGATGGCTCCCGATGCTATGGGACGGTGGCGTTTTACGTTGTGGGCGCGGTCGGCATCCACGTCGATGATATCGTTGAGGCAGTATATCGCCGAGGCAGCCAGTGAGAACGACATGAATGTGAGTGCAGCGGATATTGCCTGAGTGGTGTTGAGTATGGCACCACCGAAGAACACTGGAAGAATGACGAATATGTTCTTCAACCAGTGTGTTGGGCGAGCTACTTTGATTATATGATTTATGTTCATTTCTTTTTTCCTTTTTGGTCAGGCGACGAAATTGTCGGGGGACGGTGGTCTTTTGTTAATATTAAAGGATGTAAGCTTTTCAACTGTCTTGTTCAGTATCCATGCCAATGTGACCGAGATGGCGAGCACACTGAGTAGGGTTGGCCAATAGCCAAGATGATAAGGCTTGATGTTCTTTAGGACAAATTCCACGTGGATGAGATAAAGCTCGAGGCTTATGGTGCCGATGAATGCCAAGGAACGTAAGAACAACTTCGGTGTGTGCTCAAAGAGCCATGAGAGCAGCAACATCATAGTGACAGACAGGGGGATGTACGCCCATCGCTCGATGAAGAGCGGGAAACGGTGGCGAAGTCCATCCTCGAAGTTCACGCATGCAAACAGGCTCATTGCGAAGATGATGAGCAAGAGCCATATTGTGGATCCTTCAATTTTTCTGTTACTCTTCACGGCTTCTCCCATATTGATGCCGAGAAGGAAGATGGGGATTCGGCTGAACATTATCTCAAGATACCCCAAACATTGGCGAAGGGGAAGCCAGTAGTTTATCAATAGCGAGAGGAGCATAAAAGCGATGGGTAGCCACCGGTATTGGGTATGACGCTGGATGAGGCGCATATATAGCGGAGCTACGGCATAGAAGGCGAGAATGGTAGGTATGAACCAGAAGTTAAGTTCCTGACGCTCCCAATATCCCCAGTTGACGAGTAGTTCGAGGATAGTGTATCCGATGTCAATCTTGCCGTCGATGCACTTGGGTATGTAGTAGATGGCGGCAACTATGAGCCATGCGGGATAGATGCGACGGTAGCGACGGAGATAGAAATGTCGGAAACCAGGACGTTTTGACCATGCGAACCACAAGCCGATGCCACTGAGGAAAAGAAACATGTCAACACCCACGTTGCCGCAACGTGCAAGACATAGCCATAGCGTCTCGTGACGCATGCCACATACGTGGAACATCACGATTATCAGCATAGCGAAACCCATAAGGGGGCTGCGGTGCTTGCTTAGCCAGGAGAGTTCAATGTCTTTCATTTTATAATGGGGCCCGGCGACAAAATCGCCGGGAACGGTGGCTTTTTTCTTTTTCGTTATTCTTTTCTTTATTCTTTATTTTAATACCGGCTTTTGGATTTTCTGAATCAGCAGGGTGAATGCCCACGCAACGCCTATGGCTGCGATGACATATAGCATAAGACCGTCATATACATCACCACGATGGGACACGGGGATGAATATCTTGCGCATGGCTGGATGAGTGACGAACATGGCGGCGGAGATGCCTCCAGTCCATATCATCCATGACATAAGCCATGAGGGCAATGCCTTTACCATCGCTATGGTGGCGAGGATTATCATCATCGGGACAATATACCATGATATCTCGTAGAGGCTCATCACCACTATTGCAGCAGAGAGCACAAGACAGAGTATTGCCCACTGCCAACGGGAGATATTTATGTCGGATAGTGTAATATGTCTTGCGGTGAGAATGCCTGTGCCGAAGGGTAGAATCCCACCTATGGAATTATAGCGTAGGTATTTTAGGGTATCGCCGTCTGGAGAGCATGCCATTTGGGCAATGAAACATACGAGGATAAGGCCTGCAGTCCATCCCCAATGCCTACGGAAAAGGAGAATGCGATAGATGATGTATAGCTGGAGCATAAGACCGAAGAACCAATAAGGTCCTGGCCATATCCAACGGGCAGGGTCGGGGAAGATGTTTATTACCATAAGACCCTGTTCGAGCAGTTGGGGACAGTAGAAATGAAAACTCCGGGGAGTGATGATGTCGATGATGATAAAGAATATGAATCCGGGAATCATCATCCTCAATAGTTTGAGATAGTGGAACTTGATGAAGGGGAGAGGCCTATATGACGGTTCGTTCTCACGTTCGTATTTCAACACAAGACCATAGCCGCTTAGAAACAGGAATACAGGTACGCCGTAATGACCGAGAAACGATAGTAGTTGTATGGGTAGCATTCCATCGGGTGTGGTGAGTGACTGCCAAAAGGCAGCAGCCCTGTCGCTGTGAAACTGATACTCGTTCTCCTTTACGGCGAAATTCAGCCAGTGGCAGTAGTTGTGGAGCATGATACCCAGAATGGCAATACCCCTCATTGCCGAACATTCGGCTTTTGATAATATATTATCCTTTGGTTTCATCTGCGTTTTGTTGTGTTCATTCTTCTTTTTTGTTGTTCCTTTTCTTTGTCTTTCTTTTCTTTGTCTTCCTTTTCGTGCTCATCGCGAAGTTTGTCGTAGTTTACTGAGTTCTTGATGATGCGCGGACGTTGGGTGTTATATTCGTCGCTCAGCACATTATAATCATCTCGATAGTGAGTTGACTTAATGCCTGCAAGATATAGCAATACCTGTGAGATGTTGTCTGTCATAAAGGGGCGGTGACATGCTTCCTTCACCTGCTTTACTATGTCAGGATGCTTTTTGGCATACTCGTTGGAATACCATATCCACATAGGGATCTCATATTCCTCATGAGCAAGGCGGAAGTCAATCGTGGCAGAGTGATTACGGCCGAATATTTCCATACCGTCGCCGAAAGCTTCCTCGCCATGGTCTGACATATATATCACTATGGCATCCTCGTCCTCGAACCGCTTGATAACCTCGCTCATTATCGAGTCGTTATATAGTGTGGCATTGTCATAGTCGGCAAGCAGCATGCGGCATCTCTTGCTCATCTCGGGCCAGTCCTTCTTGTAGTCTTTTTCGTTAAAGTGCTTGCGGTCTTTTGGGAAACGGTCGTGGTAGTTGGTGTGTTGGCCTTTTAGATGAAGAATTGTAAGACGGGGTACGTCGGGATTCTGCTCTATGTCTTTCTTCACTATTTGGTCGTAGTCGCGTATCACGCCTGCGTCAAACTTGTAAAGCTTAGTGTTGCGCACGTCAAACTGCGCCTTGCTCAGTATGGGATTGTTGAGGAAGAATCCTCCGCTGAAGTCATATACTGCCTCCTTTGCTTGTGGCAGGAATTGGTTGGTTATGAATGCCACTCGATAGCCAGCCCTGCGGAAGAGTTCGGGGAAGAGAGGGTCGTCGCACCAGTCGCCCTTGTCGCCTACGGCATGCACAGAGAATATATTCTTGAATACGAAACTGGTGAGGTTGAAAGGGGCAATGACATCCGTGAAAGGAATTAGATTCCCCTTCTTATGTAGTGCAACCTGCCGCGGAGTGGTTTCATGGTTATAGCCATAGAGCTGGGAGTGGTGCTTGTTGTAGCTTTCGCCGATGACAAACACGATGTGCTGGCTTCGGAACGTGCATGTATCTACTGTCACGTCCTTTATGCCTGCGATTAGCTTATCCACCTGTTTTGCCGTCAGTTTGTTGGCATATACACTGAAAGCGAGACGATAGATGGGGAGATAGAGGTTGGCACGGTCTTTCTTTGTGAGTTCGTGCTCGACGTCGCCGATGTTCTTGTATGACATCAGTCTCACCGTGGCAATCTTATTGTTAATAGTTTCTGTGTAACCGTTATACAGCAGTATCAGTGAGAGCACGCCGAGGATACCGCCCGCAGCAGCTCCTATGCTTACCTTTGCCTTGTCCGAGGGCGACAGTTTTTTGTATATTCGTCCTAACCTTCCTGTCAGCTTATGTCTCACTGCGGGATGTGTTTTACGCCTTGCGGCTATGATGTTGCATACGATGTGCGCAAGCATCAGTAGGAGAATAAGTCCTATGGGGGTTAAGAGAAGACTCCAGTCGAGATAAGTTGAGAAAAACTCCGAAGCCTCGCTGCTGTTGGTTTCGCCCACGAGTAGCAGCATGGTTGGGGTGAGGGTAGAGCCGAACCTCACAAAGCAATACATGTCGATGATGGATACAGGATAAAGTATGGCATACATGGTGGCACGTATCCACCTCCTTATCTTGATGGGAATGAAGCTCAGGATGAGACACACGACATAAATGTCGAGAAACATCTCTATTGGGGCAAGAGCATAAGGTCCATACCCCTTCTTGTTTGGTACTTCGAGCTGCGTGCAGGCATAACCCAGAAGAAACATAAAAACGAAGAAGGCGAAATTCACGCGTATTGGCGTGAACGCTCTTGCAAGTAGGTTCTCAATCTTCTTCATATTTGTAATAATTCGCTACTGCTTCAGGCACAAGGTGCGATATGTCTTCGCCCTTGTCAATCATTTCTCTTATCTCAGTACTGCTTATATCGTATAGTTGCGTATCTACAATTTTCACGTTTCCAGGAAGGCTATTCTTGTCGATGACAGCTCCCTTGCGCGGGTAGATTATTATCCTGAAATCCCTTAGTATGTCCTCCCAACGATACCAGTGTTGGAATTTTACCCAATTGTCACCGCCTATGAGCAGGGTGAAAAGCCTTTCGGGGTATTCTGCCCTCATAGCCTTCAGTGTGTCGTACATAAATGACGGTCGTGGCATCTTGAATTCGTAGTCGCTCGCCACAAAATGGTTTTCATCTTCAAGTGCGGCCTTTACGAGCATTAGCCTTATTTCGTCATCTTCAAGTGAATCCGATGTTTTCAAGGGGTTCTGTGGCGAAACGACGAACCATATCTCTTCGAGGTCGCTCTTCTGGAGTATCTGCCTTGCTAGAGCAATGTGCCCGTTATGTATCGGATTGAACGAACCTCCGAAAATGCCGGTCTTAATCATTATGGGTTAAGAATTAAGAGTTAAGAATTAAGAGTTAAGAAATCATTGATTATTTCCAATACCTCATTCTTTGCCTTGTCCAGGTTGTCGTTGACAACTACCTTGTCGAACTTGTCGGCAAACCCAATCTCAAATTCTGCCCTTGCTATCCTTTGGTCAATCACCCCAGGTGCATCCGTTGCACGGGACTCAAGACGTCGGCGCAGTTCTTCGATAGATGGAGGCATTATGAAGATGCTTATAGCCTTGGAACCATAATGTTTTTTGATGTTACATCCACCTTTGACATCCACGTCGAACACCACGTTCTGACCAGCATCGCACTGCTTTTCCACCTGAGATTTAAGTGTACCGTAGAAGCGGTCGGTATATACCTCTTCATATTCCAGGAATTCGTCAGCCTTAATTCGTTTTTTGAATTCCTCAGGAGTGAGGAAGAAATATTCCACTCCGTTTTGCTCCGTTCCTCGTGGAGCGCGGCTTGTGCAGGAAATGCTGAAAGCCATGTTAAGCTCTTTATGGTTCTGCATAAGCCAGTTTATTATTGTGCTCTTTCCCGTTCCCGACGGGGCGGAGAATATTATCAGTTTGCCTTTCATCCTTTTCTCTTCATTTTAAAGTGCATTCAGCACTTGTTCCTTAATTTGCTCTAATTCGTCTTTCATCTTCACCACTATGTTTTGCATCTCAGCCTGATTGCTCTTAGACCCTGTGGTATTGATTTCGCGTCCCATTTCTTGAGCTATAAATCCCAGTTTTTTGCCTACTCCATGCCCTTCTTCAAGCATAGTCTCACGGAAATAGTTGAGATGGTTGGCAAGTCGCTGTTTCTCTTCGCTTATGTCGAGTTTCTCGATGTAGTAGATGAGTTCCTGTTCGAGGCGGTTTTTGTCGTATTCCACTTCGGGGATAGTATTCAGGCCGTCTATTATTCTCTGCCTTATTTTCTCCACCCTTGCTTTCTCGAATGGTTCAATCTTGCCCATGAGCTCTTCAATATTGTTAATTTTCTCGCAAAATTTCTTTTGTAGTGCAGCACCCTCTTGTTGTCTGAATTCCACCAATTGGTTGAGAGCCATATCAATAGCATTTGCAGCTACTGCCCATTCTCCATCAGTCAGGACTTCAACTTCTGTTTTCGACATTACGTCCGGCATTCTCAGCAAGGTGGTGAAAATATCCTCGGGCTCAGGTATTCCCGCTGTAGCCACAATGTCAAGAATCTGATTATAGTAACACTTCATGAGTTCCTTATTGATGGGAGTGGCTTCCGAACCAGCGTCCTTTTCAATCCAGATGCAGAAGTCAATTTTGCCTCTTTCCAATGCTTTGGCAATTGTCTGTCTGATTTCCATTTCCTTCTCTCGATAGAGAGGGCAGATACGTGTATTAAGGTCAAGTGACTTACTGTTGAGCGACTTAACTTCCACGTTTATTTTCTTGTCACCAAAGGCAACGACAGCCTTGCCGTAGCCAGTCATTGATTGTATCATAGTAAGAAATAAATGAATTTATATATAAAACGGTGCAAAGATACGTAAAATATCTGAAAAACAAACATTTTTCCTTCGTTTTTTATATATAAAATGGAATTTCCTTGAAATTGGATAACTTTGTTATCCTTTCGTGCTCAAATTCTTGTGCATGTTCCATACGCCATGTTATATGGTATGGGATGTATATGGCTCTTGCCCCTTGGCATATTGCCGGAGCTATGTCACTTTTGAATGAGTTGCCTATCACAATGGTTGATTCTGCGCTGGCTCCATATTGTGAGAAAAGCCGTTGGTATGCATTGTCATCCTTGTCGCTGACAATCATTATGTCATCAAAATATGGCAGAAGCCCGCTGCGTTTTAGTTTTGATTCCTGTTCCAATAGTTCCCCTTTGGTGAAAACCACCATTTTGTATGGCTTTTCATTAGTGTTATGAATCAGCTTAAGGGTTTCCTCAACATGGGGAAGGGGAGTGGTCGGCATATCTAACAGAGTTTTGCCAAGGCTGATTATCTCAGCTATTTTGGATGAAGAAATGCTGCCTCCGCTGACGCGGAGGGCATTTTCTATCATTGATATTGTAAATGCCTTACTGCCGAAGCCAAGAGACGACATGTTTGCCTTTTCTGTCTGGAAGAATTCTTCATATAGATAAGGACGGTCGCCATATGGCTTCAGTAGCTCGAAATATCTGTCCTCTACGGCATTGAAATGCGATTGGCAATCCCAGAGGGTGTCATCTGCATCAATGGCGAGAAGGTTAGTGGATTCCTTTTGTGGGCAGCACCTGACATTGTGCTGCCCAAGGCATATTACGCTCAATTAATAATTATCTTTTAATTATAAAATTTCTTTTCTATATATCACCCTACTTGGCTTCCTGGTTTTACAGGTCTTAAGAGGGAAGTCACGGCGAGTGACCCGTCGAAGTCAACGGCTGATAGTATCATACCCTGGCTCTCGAAGCCCATCATCTTGCGTGGAGCGAAGTTTGCGATGAAGAGAACGTCCTTGTCGATGAGTTCTTCGGGATTCCAGTGCTCTGCAATACCGCTGAGGATGGTGCGGTCAACGCCAGTGCCGTCATCAATGGTAAACTTAAGGAGCTTCTTTGATTTCTTCACCTTCTCGCAAGCCTTCACATGTCCCACACGGATGTCAAGTTTCTCGAATGTCTCGAAGTCAACAGTTTCCTTGATAGGTTCAGCCTTGTATGCTGCAGCCTCGTTGGCTTTCTTTGTAGCCTCCAGTTTATCGAGTTGCTTTTGGATTGTCTCATCTTCAATCTTTTCAAATAGCAATTCTGGTTCAGCCAACTGATGTCCTGGTTTGAGCAGTTCAGTGCTTCCAAGTTCATTCCAGTCGAAATCAGTGATGTTAAGCATATTGCGCAGTTTGGCACTGCTGAATGGAAGGAACGGTTCGAAAGCGATGGCAAGGTTTGCCACGAGCTGAAGTGAAATGTTAAGCACGGTTTCCACACGTTTTGGGTCGGTCTTCCATACCTTCCATGGTTCGCACTCTGTAATATATCTGTTACCGATGCGTGCCAGGTTCATTGCCTCTTTTTGTGCCTCTCTGAACTTGAACACGTTGAGCATCTGCTCCACGTTCTTTTTTACATCCTTAAATTCCTCAAGAGCCTGGCGGTCAACGTCAGTAAGTTCGCCGCAAGCGGGAACAACACCGTTCCAGTATTTCTTGGTGAGCTGAAGCGCACGGTTTACAAAGTTACCGTATATAGCCACCAGTTCACTGTTGTTGCGCTCCTGGAAGTCCTTCCAAGTGAAGTTGTTGTCCTTTGTCTCGGGAGCATTTGCTGTAAGCACGTATCTCAGTACATCCTGTTTGCCAGGCATATCCACCAGATACTCGTGAAGCCACACAGCCCAGTTGCGTGATGTGGATATCTTGTCGTTCTCAAGATTAAGGAACTCGTTTGCTGGCACATTGTCAGGAAGGATATATTCGCCGTGAGCCTTCAACATCACAGGGAATACTATGCAGTGGAATACAATATTGTCCTTTCCGATGAAATGTACGAGACGAGTCTCCTCATCCTTCCACCATTTCTCCCATGTTCCCCACTTTTCAGGATGTGCGTCACACAGTTCCTTGGTGTTAGACACATATCCGATGGGAGCGTCAAACCAAACATAGAGCACCTTTCCCTCGGCACCCTCAACCGGGACAGGGATTCCCCATTCGAGGTCGCGTGTCATGGCACGTGGTTGCAAGTCCATGTCAAGCCAGCTCTTGCATTGTCCATATACATTGGGGCGCCATTCCTTGTGTCCCTCAAGAATCCACTGCTTAAGCCATTCCTGATATTTACCGAGAGGCAGATACCAGTTCTTAGTTGGCTTTTTCAAGAGTCCATGACCAGGATTGTTCTTGTTGGTTGGATTGATGAGTTCTTCAGGCGACAGTGTGGCGCCGCATTTCTCACATTGGTCGCCGTATGCACCCTCGGCACCGCATCTTGGACAAGTGCCCACGATGTTGCGGTCGGTGAGGAATTCTCCCGTCACTTCATCGCAGAACTGTTCCTCCACGTGCTCCTCCAGTTCTCCCTTGTCGTATAGAGTACGGAAAAAGTCTGACGCGAATTTATGGTGTATGTCTGATGTAGTGCGGCTGTATATATCGAATGAGATGCCGAAATCCTCGAATGATTTCTTGATGAGATTATGATATCGGTCAACCACCTCTTGTGTTGTGATACCCTCCTGACGAGCTCGAATGGTTACAGGTACTCCGTGTTCGTCGCTACCTCCGATGAAGATAACATCTTGCTTTTTTAGTCTAAGGTATCTGACGTATATGTCAGAAGGTACATATACACCGGCAAGATGACCTATGTGTACACCACCGTTGGCATAGGGCAGAGCCGCTGTAACGGTAGTTCTCTTGTATTTCTTTTCTTCCATTTTTGTATTATTTGTTTATTGTTGCTTTACTTTTTGCGATATACGAAATGCAGGATTGTGAAATTTGTTGGCACGGCAATCATCAATACCAATATGGGGGTGATGAGCCTGTGTACACCTAAACAGATGAACAGGTTGAAAAGGACAATATGCAGGGTGTAGTTTATGAGATGGCTGCCGCTGAATCCCGCAGCCTTGCCTACCGTAACCTTTGAGCGGAAGGTGAAGTAAGTGGTCATGAAGAAATTGCACACAAGGCTGACAATGTAGCCTATAGTGTATGCAATGCTCAGCCAAAGGCTTCCATCGTGTATCATCTGCATAAGACAATATACGAGATAATGTATGCCAGCAGCAATAACCCCTACTATACAGAATCTTGCAAACTGCTGTGCATTTTCGTTCTTCAATAATTTACTGACACTTTTCTTCATCTGCCTTATTTCAGCTTCTTGTCCTGTTTAGACTTCTGTTTAAGCTGTTTGTCGATAATTTCCTTTAGCTTGTCCTTTGTGGCATTGATAGCTATTATCTTGCCTTTCTCATCAGCGACAATGTTGCCGGGAACTGTATTTATTGACAATTGTGTCACAGTTGGTGAATCCCAGAGCAGACGGTCGCAAATTGTCGGCCATTGCAGCGAGTCAATCCTTATTGTCCTTTTACAGCTCGTGGTGTCTGCATCGATACATATCCCAACAACCTGTAGTTTGTCACCATATTCCTTTTTCTTTTTTCGCAGTTCTCGCTGTATGCTTGTGCTTTCGTAGCTCCAACCAGCCCAAACGTTGATGACATTCACCTTGCCGTTGAGATTAGAGAGCGAAACAGTTTTCCCGTTTATGTCTTTAGTCTTGAAAGATGGCAAAGGGTTACCAAGCTTTATGTTTGTCAGATTTTTCAGTTGTTTTGACAAGAGTACAGCTTGTGCATTGTTCTTGTCTGCCTCAGCCATTGCCTTTGCCAGCTCGTAAGCCTTGCTGTAGTCAGGCTCTCTTGGCGTTATGAAGTATTTTCTGAGAAGGTGGTAACTGACAATGCTCTTCGGATTGTTGCGTATGAATTCCTCTGCAGCCTTTTTTGTCTCCGACGGGTTTTTCTCGCTTATGCTGAGTCGGAATTTTGTCATGTCCTCGTTGGCTTTGTTACCCTTCACCTCCACCTCTTTCAGATGTGATGCATCGCCGCTTATTTCAGCAGTAGAGCCCGACTTGCCGAATACCACCAGTTCGGTGTAGTTTGGGAAGATGATGTTGAATGTAGCCTCCCCGTCGAGAGCAGTCTGATATGAGAATCTTCCGTCGGCCACTTTTATGGTGTCGATATCTGTGATTCCCCCATCAGGACTATATACATAGAACTCACCCTGGTTGAAGCTCCTCAGGCGGCCCTTGATGCGGAATTGCCCGCTCTCCGTACCACATGAAACCACAACCAGGGTGAGTAGGATATAGCTAATGAATTTCTTCATTCTTTACTTGCTGACATTGAGCAGTTCAAGGTCCTGAGCTGCATACTTAGCCCATGAAGAGTCCTTGCTGATCGCGTTGCGCAGTGCAGAAGCAGCAGCAGATGTGTTGCCCTGGCGTGCGTTGAGGATAGCCTTCAGGTAGTCAGTAGTAGCGTCGGCATTCTTGATATTGCTCAGAGTACTTGCGGCAGCACTGTAATTCTTGTTGAGAATCTGTGCAAGAGCAGCAGTGTTGCTGTTGACGTTGGCAAGTTCCTGCTCAGCCTGTGCATATTTGCCCTGTGCGATGTGAAGGTTACCGAGAGCCTCCTGAATGTTGCTTGCGCCCGATGCCTGTGAGATATAGTTCTCAGCCTTTGCAACGTTGCCTTCAGCGAGAGCTACAAGACCGAGGTTAGCCTTGGCATCAGCGCTGTTGGCGTCAGCCTTAAGAGCCTTTTCTGCATATTTCTTGGCTGCGCTGTAGTCGCCGCGCTGGTAAGCGAGAGAGGCGAGGTTGTTGAATGCGCGAGCGTCGTTGGGGAAGAGATTAGAAGTAGTCTTGTAGATATCTTCCTTCTCGGCAGCATTGTTGGTGAGGGCAGCATTGTAGAGAAGCTCCTCAACGCTCAGCTGCTTGGCGTCGCTCTTGTACTGCTCCTGGATCTGTGCGTCGCTGCGGCCGATGACGTCATAGTTGATGGTCATGCGGGCACGACGAAGCTGAGGAAGAATACCGTCAGCCAGCTCACGGAATACAGAGCTCATGTTCTTGATCTGCTGCTCGCGCTCTTCGGGATCCTTGTACATAGAGAGGACTCGCAGGATGACATCCTTGTCCTGGATATTAGAAACCTTAACCAACTCCTGGAATCCCTCCCAGTCCTGAGCAGTGTATTTTGCGTCGATGGGAGCTTTGTTCTTGGTGTTCTTGAGCTGCTGCTTAACGTATTTCTCGGTGTTGCCCTGGCGCTTGTTGGCCAGTTTGTCGTTGAGTTCGAATCCTCCGTCAGGAGATGCGTATGCAGATACCTCTACATTCTTGAGAGCGAGAGTTTCCTTCTCGTTCTGAATCTTCTTGAGCAAGTCAACAAATTCCTTTACAGAGTTGCTCTTAAGTTCGCTTGAGCGGAGGTTTGCCTGCTGGATGAGGAACTTGATGTTTGCATCCTGTTTTTGGGCGATGATACGCTGGTATGCATCTGAAGAAAGGCTTGGTGTAGCCTGCTTGACAGTAGTGTAACCGAGTTCACCAGTAGAGATGACACCATCAGCCACTTTTACAGCGGGTACATTCTGCTGCTTGTTGCCTATCTTTGCATCGAAAGTCAGATAGAGTTCACTCTTCTGCATTTCGGGCACATACTTGAAGTTGGTCTTCATTGTATAGTTTCCACCAACCTTGTAGGCAATGGTCTGGTCGTTTCCTTCAACCTTTTCGCCCTGGAAGGTTGCAGCCTCGCCACGAGCTACCTGGCCGTCGCCGTAGCGGAGTTCAGGAATCACTGTAACGACAGCCTTCTTCTTCATATAACCCTCGGGGAACATACCGTTGATTGTGGCAGAAACGTTGCCTGCGTTAGATTCGAGCGGATTTGGCACTACGCTGAAATTATCCGCTGAAAGTGCTCCAAGTTTGCCAGAGCACGAAGTCAGAAGCATAACCGATGCTGCTGACAACAAGAAAAGATGTTTCTTCTGCATTGCAATTAAATTAGTATATATACATTTTATTCAAAGTCATCGATTGATATCTCATCGTGCCGCGAGCGGGACTCGAACCCGCACAACCATCACTGGCCAAGGGATTTTAAGTCCCTCGTGTCTACCAATTCCACCATTGCGGCATCTTCAAAAGTCGTCTTATGCGCTTTTTCGACTGCAAAGATATTATATAATTTTGATTTAACCAAACTTAGCCCGTTATTTTTAATGTTTTTAACCTACTTTTGGTGCGATTATGCCAAATAAGTTGAAATAAATCGCATTTTGTTTTGTATTTCGCACTAATTGTTGTAACTTTGCACCCCAAAATTTAATATATATAATAAAAGGTATAGCAAGGTAAATGTTATGAAAATAGAAAGTGTTATCAGCAATTCTGTCGTTGAGGCTATAAAAGTGCTCTACGGTCAGGATGTAGAACCGAAGATGGTTCAGATTCAGAAAACCAAGCAGGAGTTTGAGGGCAACTTCACTGTTGTGGTATTCCCGTTTCTAAAGATTTCAAGGAAAAAGCCCGAGGATACAGCTCAGGATATAGGACTGTTCCTGAAGGAGAACTGTAAGGCGGTGTCTGCGTATAATGTGGTAAAGGGATTCCTTAATCTTGTCATATCACAGGCAGCCTGGCTTGATTTGCTTACAGATATCGACAACGACCCCAAATATGGCGAGAAGAAGGCAGAAGACAACTCGCCGCTTGTGATGATTGAATACTCATCACCCAACACCAACAAGCCTCTGCATCTCGGACATGTGCGCAACAACCTGCTTGGATGGTCTCTCGCCCAGATTATGGAAGCTAACGGAAATAGGGTGGTGAAAACCAATATCGTAAACGACCGTGGTATTCATATTTGTAAGTCTATGCTCGCATGGCTGAAATATGGCAACGGCGAGACTCCTGAGACAAGCGGTAAGAAGGGTGACCATCTTATCGGCGACTACTATGTGGCATTCGACAAGCACTATCGTGAGGAAGTCAAGCAGCTCACCGCACAGTATATGGCTGAAGGTATGGGCGAGGAAGAGGCTGAGAAGAAGTCAAAGGAGGAGTCTCCTCTTATCAAGGAAGCTCATGAGATGCTCGTGAAATGGGAGCAGAACGACCCCGATGTGCGTGCCCTTTGGGAGAAGATGAACAACTGGGTGTATGCCGGATTCGACGAGACATACAAGGCTCTTGGTGTGGGCTTCGATAAGATATATTATGAGTCTCAGACTTATCTGAAGGGCAAGGCCAAGGTTGAGGAGGGACTTGCCAAGGGGCTCTTCGAGCGTCATGAGGATAACAGTGTATGGGCTGACCTCACCAACGAGGGTCTCGACCAAAAGCTTCTTCTGCGTTCCGACGGTACATCCGTATATATGACCCAGGACATAGGTACCGCCGAGATGCGATTCAAGGATTTCCCCATCGACAAGATGATATACGTAGTGGGTAACGAGCAGAACTATCACTTCCAGGTCCTCTCCATCCTTCTCGACCGTCTTGGCTTCAAGTGGGGCAAGGAACTGGTGCATTTCTCCTATGGAATGGTGGAGTTGCCCAACGGCAAGATGAAGAGCCGCGAGGGTACTGTAGTTGATGCCGACGACCTGATTGCCACGATGATTGCCAATGCCAAGCAAACAAGCGAGGAGTTGGGCAAGTTTACCGATATGACCGACGAAGAGCGCAGCGAGATAGCGCGCATAGTGGGATTGGGTGCGCTGAAGTATTTCATCCTCAAGGTGGATGCCCGCAAGAATATGCTGTTCAACCCCGAGGAATCAATAGACTTTAACGGTAATACGGGTCCTTTTATACAATATACGTACGCACGCATCCGTTCCATTATGAGAAAGGCAGCCGAGATGGAGGGATATGACAAGACCATAGTCATTGCTGACAACGATGAAATCCTCTCCCAGAAGGAAATAAACCTCATACAGAAGATGAGCGACTTCACCGCCGCCGTGGAGCAGGCAGGCAAGGATTATAGTCCAAGCGGCATAGCCAACTATTGCTATGAGCTGACCAAGGAATTCAACCAGTTCTATCACGACTTCAGCATCCTTAAGGAGGAAGACGAGAAGAAGCGTGTGGTTCGTCTCCGCATTGCTGCCAACGTGGCAAAGATTATTAAGAATGCCATGGCGCTTCTGGGTATTGAGGTGCCGGAAAGGATGTAACTTGATTAAGGGTTAAGAATTAAGAATTAAGAATTAAAAATTAAGAATTAGGAATTAGGAATTATATGCAGAACCCGCCTGATTATCGACATGACACAGTACTGCCGTTGCCTATGGAGGTAACGGCAGACGGGTGGGCTGTGGATGCAGCCTGTTCAGGTAATCCCGGACCGATGGAATACCAGTGCATCGACCTTGCAACCGGTTCGCAGGTATTTCATTTTGGGCCTGTCCATGGCACAAACAATATAGGTGAGTTTCTTGCCATTGTGCATGCGCTTGCCCTTCTCGACAAGATGGGAAACAGCACAAAGACAATATATTCGGATAGTAATAACGCTATCCTTTGGGTGAAAAAGAAGAAATGCAAAACAACCCTTGAGCGTACTCCACAGACGGAATATCTCTACCAAGTGTTGGCACGTGCCGAGCATTGGTTATGTACACATAATTATCTTAATCCCATTCTGAAATGGGAGACAAGGAAATGGGGTGAAGTTCCTGCTGATTTCGGTAGGAAATAAATCCTTTATTTCGACAGGAAATAAAGGATTTATTTCACTGGAATCATAAGATAGAAGCGTGAGCCCTTGTCGTATTCAGGGTATATGCCCACCTTGCCGCCCAATGTCTTCATCACCACATATTGTCCATAGCAGTCATTGTTATCTCGATACACTCTAAGTTATTCATTTGCAAGGCGTTGTGCGGTGAGCGATTTCCCGTTGTTGAGGTATCCGTTGATTTCGTTTGAGAAAGCGAGATAGTACATTTGTTTGCCTGTTCGAGACCTTTGGGAATTTCGCGGTTGTTCTGTGCCTAGACATATTCAGGTATCAGAGATATATAATGGCTTTGAGGTATGCAGAGTTGTCGCTGCTTATCTCTTTGTTGAAATATGGTTCTGCCTGTTTGAAGTATGTCCTGAAGTCGTCATACCTTTTCTCCCAAAAGAGCAACTTGCCGAGAAGAATGCTCAGTTGCGCCCTGCTTGTTTCCGATTTAGTGTTCTCCAGTCCTTTCATCAGCACATCCACAGCCTCGTTCCTTCTTGTCTGCTTGTCCAGACATCTTGCCAAGTCGTGGTATGCCCCCGCCACATCTATGTCGGTGGTATTATTATTTGCAATGTCAATCGCCTTTCTGTATTTCATCTCAGCCTGTACGTAGTCGCCTTGTTCATTATACAGTTTTGCAGTGGATGAGTAAAACAGGTATTTGCCGTAAATATTGTTGCTCTTGGTGGCGTTCTTTCCGATTTCCTTGATGGTATTGAATGCCTCGATGTATTTTTTGCTGTAAATTTCTGAAGTGACCTTTGCCATTGCAGCGTCATAGTCGAACTGTCCTGCCTTTGCCGTTGTCGCAAGGCAGAACATAAGGACAGCCGCAAGTGCTGTCATATATATCCTTTTGTATAATACCATGACTCTTTGCATTATAGCTCCATTGGTCATACTTTGGTGTCAACTCCCCGCAATCAGCCACACCATATATCCCAAGAATACAGCAGACAGCACCGCTCCCTCCCATCGCGCTATTGTCAGCTTTGTATATGCGAAAAACCACAGCAGGACCATACTGCCTATCATCACGGCGAGGTCAATATGCGTTATTCCGCTCACAGTCATCGGGCACACAACTCCCGTCAGCCCTACAACAAACAATATATTAAACACATTGCTTCCTATCACATTTCCGATGGCTATTCCGCTGTTGCCCTTGCGTGCCGCCACTACGCTCGTGGCAAGCTCCGGCATCGATGTGCCTCCCGCCACGATTGTCAAACCCACAACAGCCTCAGGCACATTAAGTGCAAGCGCCACCGACGTTGCCCCCTCAACAAATACATTGCTGCCCAATATGAGGCAAGCCAGTCCCGCCGCAATCCACATCGTCGCCTTCCACAACTGAAGCCCGTCCCCCGTGCCAGTCTTTTCTTTGCCGTCAGTATCCGTTGTAGGTGAGTCGGAGCCTGCAGCTCCTCTCGCTCCCTTCAATGTTATCCACATATATACAAAAAACAGTGCGGCAAGCACCGCTGCGTCCGCCCTTGATATACTTCTGTCAAACACTAACGCCCCCATTATCACCGACGCCGCCACGGCGAACACCAGGTCTTTCCTCACCGTCTGTCGCATCACGCTCATCGGCGCCACCATTGCCGCAGCACCTACTATAAGCATCGTGTTGAAAATATTACTTCCCACAACATTGCCCACGGCCATGTCAGCCGTGCCTTTCAATGCCGACACGAAACTCACGCAGAACTCCGGCATCGACGTGCCTAAGGCCACCACGGTCAATCCAATCACCATCTGTGGAACACCCATTCTTGATGCCAAGGCAACTGAACCCAAGGTGAGCTTGTCGGCACCCCAGAGCACCACAGCCACACCGCCAACAATCATCAATAACTCAATCAATATATCCATAATCCACATATTCAAATTTAAATAATAATTTTAAATCGATGCAAAGTTACTCTATTTCTCCGACTCTTACAAGGATTTAATTTACATATTTGCATAAAAATGGTTAATTTATCGACAGTTATGCAGTGAATAAGAGAAAAATTCAGTAACTTTGCACGTTGATTTTTAGAAATGGATTTTGAATTCAGAATACTATGTCGTGTATTTTACATATTGAGACGAGTACCAGTGTGTGCTCAGTGGCTGTCAGTGAGGATGGGAAGGTCATTTTCGACAAGGCCGACCGCACTGGCAACAACCATGCCGAGGCCTTAGGCTCTTTCGTAGATGAGGCGATGTCGTTCGCCGACAGCCATGCCATTCCCTTGGATGCAGTGGCAGTGAGCGGTGGTCCAGGCTCATATACGGGTTTGCGCATTGGCGTGTCGATGGCAAAGGGAGTGTGCTATGCTCTTGATATTCCGCTGATTTCCGTATCCACGCTCGAACTGATGTGCGTGCCTGTGCTCCTGCGATATGACGACATGGAGGAGAACGCGCTTCTTTGCCCTATGATTGATGCGCGAAGGATGGAGGTATATGCCTCGCTATATGACAGGGCGTTAAAGCCAGTGCGAGACATACAGGCTGATGTGGTGGATTCTGACACGTATCGCAAGTGGCTTGATGAGAGACCGGTGTATTTCTTCGGAAATGGTGCGGCAAAATGTATTGAAACCATCAATCATCCCAACGCTCATATTATTGATGGCATAGAGCCCCTTGCCAAATGGATGATGCCGTTGGCAGAGAAGAAGATGCTCAACAATATCCATGAGGATGTGGCATATTACGTGCCGTTCTACTTGAAGGACTTTGTGGCGAAAACACCCAAGAAACTGTTGTGAAGGGCTGAGGGAAATTAGGAATTAGGGATTCGGAATTAGGGATTAGAAATTATTTTTTCAATGAAGATAAACGGATTAGATTACAACACCAAGAGGGAGACGCTTCTGCTGCCCGAGTATGGCAGGGAGATTCAGAAGATGGTTGATTATGCCATTGGACGGCCAACTAAGCAGGAAAGAAACGCGTGCGCCAACACTATCGTTAGAATGATGGCTACTAAGGTGCCGCAGTCTGTGGAAACAGATGAGGGACTTACAGCCCTGTGGGATCATCTCTATCTTATGGGAAAGGGTCAGCTTGATATCGACTGGCCATGCGATGTGTCAGAGGCAGTGAAGATTACTCAAAAGCCACAGCCCATGCCCATTCGCCGGAATCACGTAAGGCTTCGCCATTACGGTCATCTCGTTGAGGAGTGTTTCGAGATACTCAAGACAATGCCAGAAGGTATGGAGAAGGACCGGCTCGTCACACTCACAGCCAATCAGATGAAGCGCGATCTCGCAACATGGGGACGTGGCTCAATGGATGACGAAAGAGTAGCTGACGACCTTGCCCGTTTCACTGACGGCAAGGTGCAGCTCGACATCAGCAACGTCAGGTTGGAGAGAGTGCAGGAAACGGCAGCTCTGATGAATGTCAACGGCAACCGTCTCCCCAAGCAAATGAGAAAACGCAGAAAGTAAGCTTCATAGTCTATGGCATCATTTATCATTGAGGGCGGACATCCGCTAAAGGGTGAGATAACACCTCAGGGGGCCAAGAACGAGGCTCTTGAGGTGATATGTGCCTCCCTGCTCACTCCCGAGGAGGTGATAATAAGGAATATTCCCGACATTAGGGATGTCAACAACCTCATACTCCTTCTTGAGGATATTGGAGTGAAGGTAAAGAGGATTTCCCGCAATGAGTATTCGTTCACCGCCGATGAGCTTAACCTTGAATACCTCGAGAGTGCGGATTTTGTCAAGAAATGCTCTCAGCTCCGTGGCAGTGTGCTAATGATAGGCCCGCTTCTTGCCCGCTTTGGCAAGGCAGTCATTGCCAAGCCAGGAGGCGACAAGATAGGCAGGCGCAGGCTCGACACCCATTTCCTCGGGTTCAAGTATCTTGGTGCCGAGTTCAGGCAGGTATATAACTCTAACGTATATGAGATATTTGCCGAACAACTCACAGGCTGCTATATGCTTCTCGACGAGGCTTCGGTTACAGGTACCGCCAATATCATCATGGCTTCGGTGTTCGCCAAAGGCACCACCACTATATATAACGCAGCTTGCGAACCGTATATCCAGCAACTTTGTCACATGCTCAACAAGATGGGCGCGCAGATTAGCGGAATAGGAAGCAACCTGCTGACAATAGTCGGTGTGGAGTGCCTTCATGGCATTGACCACCGCATCCTGCCCGATATGATTGAGGTAGGCTCCTTTATCGGTATGGCTGCAATGTGTGGCGAGGGCATCAGGATTAAGGATGTGTCCATTAAGAACCTCGGAATCATTCCCGACTCATTCCGCCGTCTCGGCGTGAGGATTGAAGTGGAGGGCGACGACCTTATAATACCTCATCAAGACCATTATTCCATAGAGTCCTTTATCGACGGCACCATTATGACGCTTGCCGACGCCCCTTGGCCGGGACTCACTCCCGACCTCATATCGGTGCTCATCGTCGTGGCAACACAGGCGAGAGGCAGTGTACTGTTCCATCAGAAGATGTTCGAGAGCCGTCTCTTCTTTGTCGATAAGCTCATCGACATGGGAGCTCAGATTATCCTGTGCGACCCGCATCGAGCCGTGGTGGTGGGACACGACCATAACATCCGCCTGAGGGCGGGACGTATGGCAAGTCCGGATATCCGTGCGGGCATCGCCCTGCTCATTGCCGCCATGAGTGCCAACGGCACGAGCCGCATTGAGAACATCGAGCAGATTGACCGTGGATACGAGGACATAGAGGAGAGACTCAATTCCTTGGGAGCGAGAATCCGAAGGGAATAAATACTTTACTTCTTTATGTTAAGGAGTTAAGGAGTTAAGGAGTTAAGGGAGTTAAGGAGTTAAGCCAAATGTCTTTGCGCTTATATACTATGCTCAAAAATAATGTCTTTTCGCTTCGCCCAAGGGAACTCCTCCCGGCGACCAACGGAAGCGATAACTCCTTATATCCAAATAAAGATGAGCAAATGCGAAACATAAATAAAAATGATAAGAGAAGAGGACGTATATAAAATAGGTAAGATAGGCAAGCCCCACGGTGTGGCAGGCGAGGTGACGTTCAGGTTTACCGACGATGTCTTTGACCGTGTGGATGCCGACTATCTCGTACTGATGGTCGATGGGATTCTGGTGCCCTTCTTCATGGAGGAATACCGTTTCCGCAGCGACGAGGTGGCCTTGGTGAAGTTTGAGGACATCGACACAGTGGAGCGTGCCTCCGGGCTTACGGGCTGTGAAGTCTTCTTCCCGAGGGAACTTTCCGACGGCGATGATGGCGAGATGACTTGGAGCCAGATTGTGGGATATGACATTGTGGATGCCGACAGCCACAAGCTCATTGGGCGCATAGCCTCAGTGGATGAAACAACCATCAACGTGCTTCTCGAACTTGCCGATGGAACACTCATCCCCGCAGCCGAGGAGTTTATCGTCGAATGCGACCACGATACCAGACAACTGTATATGAGGTTGCCCGACGGGCTTGTCAACTTGTCAGCCCTTTAACTTGTCAACTAAAAAAACAGACGTATGAAGAAACGGATTGCTATATTGGGCTCCACGGGTTCTATTGGGACTCAGGCCCTGGAAGTGATTGAGGAACATTCTGATTTATATGAGGTCTATTGCCTCACAGCCAACAACCGCGTGGAGCAGCTGGCAGAGCAGGCAAGGAAGTTCAAGCCTGCAGCCGTGGTGATAGCCAACGAGGCTCACTACGACAGGTTGCAGCAATTGCTTGCCGACGAACCTGACATTAAGGTATATGCCGGAGCGAAGGCGTTGGACGAAATAGTAGAGTCGCCCTCTATTGATATGGTCCTGACAGCCATGGTGGGATTTGCCGGACTGTCTCCCACGATACATGCGGTGAAGGCAGGCAAGACCATCTGCCTTGCCAACAAGGAGACACTCGTAGTGGCTGGTGCATTGATATGCCAGTTGGCACAGAAATACCATTCCCCCATACTGCCTGTGGATAGCGAACATTCGGCCATCTTCCAGAGCATAGTGGGCGAGGGAGACAATGAAATCGAGAAAATCCTGCTTACGGCGAGCGGCGGTCCTTTCCGCCTGTTCACCAAGGAGCAGTTGCAGAAGGTGACAAAGGATGATGCCCTCCGCCATCCCACGTGGGATATGGGAGCCAAGATCACCATCGACTCTGCCACTATGATGAACAAGGGTTTCGAGGTGATAGAGGCCAAGTGGCTCTTCGGAGTGGATGCCGACAAGATTCAGGTTCTAGTGCATCCCCAGTCGATAGTCCACAGTGCAGTGCAGTTTGCCGACGGTGCGGTTAAGGCTCAGTTGGGCGTGCCCGACATGCGTCTCCCCATCCAGTATGCCTTCTCCTATCCCAATCGTCTGCATCTCACCGGCGACCGTCTTGACCTGTTCAAGCATCCGTTGGAGTTTTTCGAGCCCGACCTGGATAAGTTCCGGTGCCTTGCCCTGTCGTTCGAGGCAATCAAGAAGGGTGGCAACATGCCGTGCATACTCAATGCCGCCAACGAGATTGTCAACCGTGCATTCCTTGAGGACCGCTGCGGGTTCATACAGATGAGCGACGTCATAGAGAAGACCATGTCAACCGTCTCCTTCGATGCCAATCCCGACTACGACGTATATGTAGCCACTGACAAGGAGGCGCGCCGCATAGCCAGCGAGTTACTTAATATTTAACTCAACTTTCGGAAGTAAGGAAATTTATTGGTAGTTAAGGAGTTAAGGAGTTAAGGAGTTAAGCCAAATGTATTTGCGCTTATATCCAAGGCTCTAAACTAATGGCTTTTTTCGCTACCGCTCAAGGAAACTCCTCCCAGCGACCAAAGGGAGCGATAACTCCTTAAC
>JALERP010000095.1 GCA_022764085.1 Prevotella sp. | reverse complement strand
ATTTGCTCAACTTTTTGGAAGTTAAGGAGTTAAGGAGTTATCGCTCCCTTTGGTCGCTAGGAGTTAAGCCATTAGTTTAGAGCCTTGGATATAAGCGCAAATACATTTGGCTTAACTCCTTAACTCCTTAACTCCTTAACTACCAATAAATATCCTTACTTCCGAAAGTTGAGTTCTTAATTCTTAACTCTTAACTCTTAATTAATTTCGTCCTCTTGCTTCAATCTCCTTGTTAATCTTGTCGATAGTTTCATCGTCAAGCTCATACTTCGAGATGATGAACATCGCAAGCAGAAGGAGAACTGCGGGAAGAACACACACTAACCAGAGGATTCCTTCCTCGGCAAGAGGAGTCTGGGTGACACTCTTCGGGTCGTATGCCACGTAGGCAAGGATGGCGGGAGCCACAACACTGCCGAGAGTCATTCCGGCCTTGAAGAAGATGCCTGTGAGGGCATTCACGATACCGGCAATGCGCTTGCCGCTGACATATTCGCCGTAGGAGATAACCTCAGGTACAAGTGCCCACATATATCCCGTGGCAACAATCACACCAGTGGATTTGATGAACTGGGCGATATATACGTAGGTCATGCTCGGATTGTCCATCTTGGCAACAATATAAAGGATTGCCATGCCGATGATAGCCACAGAGAGGAAGATATAGAACATGTTCTTCTTGCCCACGGCATTCTTGATCATCGGAACAAGAGGCATAAAGATGAACGAGGGAGCGGAACCAAGTCCCATGAAGATGGAAAGCTGTTCTGATGAGCCGTGCATGTTGCTGTTGATGAAGTATGCACCGGCGGCATTACCTATGGACATCATAGCGAATGCCGTGATGAAGAAAAAGGCGATGACGCGGAGAGGACGGTTGTGGAAGAACTCCATCCACAGGTCGCTGATCTTGACGTTGGCGCTCTCCTCGGCATTCATAACCACCTTCTCCTTACACTGCGAGAAGCAGAAAAGAAGTAGGACAAGACCGAAAATGGCATATATGGTCATTGTGATAAACCATGCTCCGGGGTCCTTGGGCAGACCGTCAGCTTTCTCGTTGGTGAAGTAGGAGATGAGCAGTGGCAGACCGGAACCCACGGCAAGACCGCCGCAGTTGGCCATGAACATACGCACTGAAGTGAGGATGGTAATCTCGTTGGTGTCGCGGGTGAGCGACGAGTTGAGTGCTCCGTATGGCACGTTGATGAACGTGTAGAGCAGGGTCATCGCAATATAGGTCACGTAGGCATAGAGCAGTGACGGTGCAAAGCCGTTCCAGAAGCACAGTATGGCAAATCCCGACAGCGGAATTCCCACGAAGACGAGATAAGCACGATACTTGCCCAGTCGGGGGTTGTTCTTGTCAATCAAGGCTCCAACGATGGGGTCCCAGATTACATTCGCAATATTTCCCACGGTGAACATCACCGACACGTCAACGGCATCGAGTCCATAGATGTCGGTGTAGAAGAAAAGGAGGTACATACAAGTAGTCTGGAAAATCAGGTTTTGGGCCAAGTCTCCAGAACCGAATCCGATACGCTGCAGCCACGAGAGCTTGTAGAAACCCTTCTCTGCGAAAGCGTTGTCATTTAATTGTTTCATAATCACGTTTTGTTATTGTTTTATTTTTTGGTGCAAAAGTACATAATAATTGCCAAATATCGACCGTCAAATGTAACCTAAACGTTTTAATTTGTTTCATTCGTGCATTTTTTCATCAAAAATTGATGATATGCAACAAAAAATGATTATTTTTGCACCAAATTTGTAATGCCTGAAATGAAAATTAGCATAACAATCTTTTTAGCCTTCGTGATTTCTGTTATGGTAGCGTGGGCTGATACCGGAAAACTATACACATCCGACAAACTGTCGAGTAGCTTGCTTACATCAGTTTGTCAGGACAAATACGGATATATCTGGGTAGGGTCGGAATATGGCCTTAACAAGTTCGACGGATATAATTTCACTTCTTACCATACGTCGCAGGGCGACACCTCCTCTATATATATTAATAATGTGTCGGTAATATATGCTTCTACCGACGGTTGTCTTTGGGTAGGGTTAAGCAAAGGGCTCTGCCGCTATGGCTATCATAACAACAGCTTCGTGCGTTATGCCTTTCCCGAGAATATGCGTCCTAGGGTAAACGCAATCTTCGGTATGTCGCCTACTGAGTACGGAAAAATTAATAACAAAACATAAAGAACATGCTAAAACTACTGTTATCAATCGCATTGCTCGCTGTGGGATATGTGGCGAGAGCAGAAGACGGGGCGCGACTATGGCTGCGTGCCGAGAGAACTGTAAAGGCAAAGGATGTCGTGAGATTCAACGGCAAGTCAAATGCCACTGTGAAAATTGCTGAGGATGAACTGCAAAACTTTTGGCGGGGACAGACTGTAAGGTTGCATCTCGACTCCAAGTCAGGGCTGAAGGCTGGAGGATTCCGATTGGCGGTGTCGCCTGCCAGAATAGAAGTCACTGCATCCACTGCCGAAGGACTGCTATATGCCGCATACGAGCTGCTGCGCCTTCAGGAGATAGGAAGACAACCGGTGTCAGGCGACAATAACCCGGCTTTTGATATCAGAATACTCAATCACTGGGATAACCTCGACGGAAGTATAGAGCGCGGATATGCAGGAAAGAGTATATGGATTTGGGACGAAATCACCGAATCAGCTAAGGGAACGTCAAGACGCGCCTCGCTTGGCAAGTCTTCTTATCAATGCTCGCCGTCATTGCGTGAGCATATCACCGAATATGCCCGTGCCAATGCCTCTATTGGCATCAACGGCTCGGTGCTCAACAATGTGAACGCGTCGCCGCAGATGCTATCCACATTATATATAAATAAGGTGAAAGCAATTTCGGACATACTACGTCCATACGGAATAAAGACCTATCTGTCTGTAAACTTTGCCACACCGATGGTGCTTGGAGGACTTGATACCGCCGACCCGCTAAATCCCGCCGTGGCACAGTGGTGGAAGGACAAGGTGAGGGAAATATATTCCATCATACCCGATTTTGGAGGTTTTCTCGTAAAGGCAAACTCTGAAGGGCAGCCAGGGCCGGGCGACTACAACCGAACTCATGCCGACGGTGCCAATATGCTTGCGGATGCCCTCAAGCCATACGGGGGGATAGTGATGTGGCGTTGTTTCGTTTATGGCAACAAGCATAAGGGTGAAGACCGTGTGAAACAGGCTGTCACGGAGTTTCTGCCAGAGGACGGACTCTTCCGCGACAATGTCATACTGCAGGCAAAGAACGGTCCGCTCGACTTCCAGCCCCGTGAGCCTTACGCTCCTGTTTTCGACCAGATAAAGAAGACTCCTATGATGGCGGAGCTGCAGATCACCCAGGAATACCTTGGACAGAGCATACACCTCGTTTATCTCGCCCCGATGTGGAAGGAGTTCTTCTCATTCGTCGATCCCTCCAAACTGAATGGAATAGCCGGAGTGGCAAACATAGGTGACGACACCAACTGGTGCGGGCATCATTTCTCGCAGGCCAACTGGTATGCCTACGGACGCTTGGCATGGAATCCATCCCTCACCTCAGAGGCGATTGCCAAGGAATGGCTCCTGCAGACCTTCACCCCGGCAAAGGATGACACCACCTTCCTCTCTTCTGTACTCGACATCATGCTCCGCAGCCACGAGGCATGTGTGGATTACATGATGCCCCTCGGTCTGCACCATATCTTTATGGCAGACCACCACTACGGACCAGAGCCGGGAGGCAACCAGCCCCACTTCCCCGAGGAATGGAAACCAGTATATTATCACAAGGCAGATAGTGCCGGCATAGGTTTCGACCGTTCGTCGAAGGGCACCAATGCCGTAAGCCAGTATCGTCAACCCTTATGCAGTCAGTATGACAACCTCTCCACATGTCCCGACGAGTATCTGTTGTGGTTCCACCATGTGGCATGGGACCACCGTATGAAGAGCGGGCGCACCCTTTGGGAGGAGATGCAGTATCATTACAACCGCGGTGTGAAAGAGGTGGAGTCATTTGTCGCGACATGGCATAAGTTGAGGCCGGAAGTGGATGAACAACGCTATCGCGAGGTGGACGAACGCCTGCAGAAGCAACTTGACAATGCCCGTGAGTGGCGGCGGGTATGTCTCGATTACTTCGGCAAATACGTCAAATAACGGCATTTGTTACAAAAACTTTGCCGTATGATACAAAAATTAACTACAATGCGACAAATAAAACTATAGTGAAGTAGTTATTTAAATTACTCAACTTTCGGAAGTTATTTTAAACCACAAAGTTTAAGAGATATAGAGTATTTATACTAATGAAAGAGGTTGAATGCCATGGCATTTAGAGCTCATAGAGAGCTGCGCATCATGTTTGCCGCACGGAAACTCTGTGTCCTCTGTCGCTTGCGACCTACTCTATAAAACCTCAAACCTCTTTTTCTCTTTAACTCTGTGGTTTAAATATAACCCTTTATTTTATCTGACTCCATAATAATTATTATTCTAAAAAAACAAAAAAATATTTGGTTGTTTCAAAAATAATGTGTACTTTTGCCAACGTTAATTAGAGTAAAACCATTGTATCGCATAATTATGAAACGATTAGTACTGATAGTTGTAATGATGGTAATAGTGCTCTCCGGCATGGCTAATCCCATACTGGATAACTATCGGTATAATGTGTCTTTCCTTGATATGCAGGCCGGTTTGCCTCATAACTCCGTTAATTCCGTGTATGAAGACAGTCGCGGCTTTATTTGGGTTGCCACCTACGGAGGTGGTCTTGTGCGCTACGACGGTTACGCTTTCGCTCCTTCGTTCCTATCCGCCTCTAACACCGTCCTGCACAGCAATTCTTGCAGGAATGTGGTTGAAGACAGGTTCGGACGCCTCTGGACTGTGTTCGACGAGGGTGTCTCTGTCGTGAGTCTTGATACATATAAGACCGTCGGCGCAGAGTCTTTTGGCACCGACATATCCTCAATTCTCCAGCAGGAAGGCGTAAAGGTGGTGCGAGACATGCGCGACAATATATGGCTTTTGGCAGGAAAGAAAGCCTACAAGTTCGTCTTCGATCAACATGGACGTATCCAAAAGACATATTCCGTGGCCTTTGAGTCTAATACTCCTGATATAGCGATGTATGACGTTGACGGTGACGGAACGGTATGGGCAGCGATAGACAATGGTGTATATAAGTTGGACATTGTGAGAGGGAAGATGGTGAAACGACCTGTTAAACAACTCGCGCCATTGTTTGGCAAGGCTTATATCACAGGCTTTTTGCCTCATCAGGGCGATATATGGGTGAGTTCCAATGTCGGACTCTACCGTTATTACACCTCATCGGGATTGTTGAGATGTTATTCCCATGACTCCTCGCCAGGAAGTATTGCTCATAACTATACCACTTGCTTGACTACAAGTCCCACAGGCTCCCTTCTCATCGGTTCGCTTGGCGGAATGAATGTTTATGACTACGGCAGCGATACGTTCTCGCACATCCGTTCTGAACTTCCATATAGGGGCATAAGGTTGTCGAGCAACTTTGTCCACTCCATTTATGTCAACAACGGGACAATATGGATTTCCACAGACAACAGCGGTGTCACCAAGTTGTCCGCACGTCAGTTGAATCTTGAGAATATCGTTCATTCCGACAATGATGCGGCCTCGTTGTCTCCAAATTGTGTCAATGCCTCTTTTGTGGAGGAAGACGGAACACTGTGGGTGGGCACTGTGGATGGAGGTCTCAACAGGAGAGCCGCCGGCTCAAAGGAGTTTGTACACTACACCACGTCTAACTCCACTCTTATCCACAACTCGGTGAGCATGCTCACTGCCAACAACCGCACACTGTGGGTGGGAACATGGGGTGGAGGAGTGTATTGGCTCGACATGGACAATCCTGACAAGCTAAACCGCCTGGAAGTGCAGCAAGAGTTGTCACACCTTATCTTATATATAGGAGCACTGGCATACGACCGCCGCAACAATGGACTATGGATAGGCAGCAATGACGGACTGTTCTTCTATGACTTCCGCAAACACCAGTTGCTGATGCCATTCGAGGAATGTGACCTGGTGCGTGGCTGCATCGGTTCGCTTATAGATAATAAGGGAAGGTTGTGGATAGGCTGCATGACCGGTATGAGGGTGGTGGATTTGCGCTCGCGTAAGAACGGCAAGTTTGCTGTGGAGACATACCGCTACAAGCTCGACAATCCTGACTCAAAGTTGATAGACAAGATAAGCTGTTTCTGTCAGGCCCGTGACGGAAACATATACATCGGCTCCAACGGCAACGGTCTGTATCGCCTCACCGGAGAAAAGGACGGAAGAATGCTGTTTAAGGCTCTCACCACCCGCGATGGACTCGCCAACAACAGTGTGAAGGGTATCGTGGAAGGGCGTTACGGACGTCTGTGGATAGCCACCAACAACGGTTTGTCTGTGATGAACCCCAAGGATGAGGCATTCTCCAACTATAGCGAGGTGGATGGTCTGTTATGCAGTCATTTCTATTGGAACGCGGCAATCGCAGTGGGCAACTATGTATATCTTGGCAGCGAGAAGGGACTTACGGCCATCAATGTCAATGAAATGTCCACCCGCGCCGCCAGCAAGGTGACAATAACTATCCTGAACGTGGATAACAACGCAATAATGTCTGGCAGCCGTTTCCTCGATGAGGATATATCTGTGGCAAAGCGTATTACGCTGCATGAGAGCGACAAGTCGATAGAGTTGTTCTTCTCCACGCTGCGTTATGACGACGACGGGCGCTCAGTATATTGCTACAGGATGAAGGGGTTTGAGGACGAATGGATTCAGACAAGGGCTGGCGAGCATTCTGTGCGTTATACTAACCTGCCTTCAGGGAAATATACCTTTGAGGTGAAGTGTCTGTCGGCAATGTCCGACGACGAGGGTAACATCACCAGTGTAGAGGTTGTTGTGGAGCCATATTTCTACAAGACATGGTGGTTTATGCTCCTTGTCTTCGGAGCTATTGTGTTTGTTGCCAACAGGTTGTATAATACGCGTGTGGAGAAGCTCAAGCGTGAGGAGGGTGAGAGGATGCTACTGCCTATACGCGAGGCATTGGAGAGTGCCGAGAATCCACAGGAGCTGCAGTCGCGCATAAGGACCATCCTTGAAAACCAGAGGCATTTCCGCCGCAGTGCCGCCAAGAGTGTGGAGTTGGACCAGGAGAAGGAAATGGAGAGTTCGCATGTCTTTATTGAAGATGTGTTTAAGGCTATGGAGGAAGGGTATATGGACTCTGGCTTCGATATCGAGCAGCTTGCCGAGAATATGAAGATGAGCCGAAACGCACTTACCAAAAAGTTGAAGGAGGAGACTGGTCAGACTGTCAGCCAGCTTCTCAAGGAATATCGCCTGAACATTGCCCGCGAGATTCTTATACAGAACAGCGGCAACAGAAACATTACCGAAATAGCATATCGTGTGGGGTTCAACGACCCGAAGTATTTCACCCGCTGCTTTACCAAGAAATATGGAATCAGTCCATCTGGATACGTGGATAAAAACCAGAAAAATTGATTAAAATCAAGGTTTGTCCACCTAAAATACACGTTTTTCCACCTAACTATACGTAATCTTTACTAATTTTGCGACCAAATTTAAAAACAATAAGAAACAATTGTAATTAAAAACAAACCTAAATGTATTAAAAATGAAAAAACAATTATTCTCAGTGATGCTCTGTCTGGGAGCCATCGGAAGTGCTTCTCTAAGCCCTATGCCGGTTATGGCCTCAGTCACACAGGCACAGACCGTAAAGGTCAAGGGACAGGTTGTTGACGAAACAGGTGAACCTCTTGTTGGAGCCACCGTCAAGGTTAAGGATTCCAATGCGGGTACTATTACCGACTTCGACGGCAATTTCCAACTGGATGTTAAGTCTAACGCCACTTTGGTGATTAGTTACTTAGGTTACAAAAACCGTGAGGTTGCCGTGCGCGGACGCGCTATTATCGATCCTATTAAACTTGAGTCTGACAACAACGTGCTTGACCAGGTGGTTGTAGTGGGTTACGGTACACAGAAGAAGGCCGACCTTACCGGTTCTGTGTCTATCGTAAACGCAGAGGAAATGAAGAAGGTGTCCAACTCCAACATTTCCACAATGCTCGAGGGTAAGGTTGCCGGTGTGCAGATTACATCTGACGGACAGCCGGGTGCCGACCCCTCGGTACGTATCCGTGGTATCGGTTCGTTCGGTAGCACAGCTCCTCTTTATGTAATAGACGGTGTGCCTATGGGTACTACTATCCGCGATTTCTCTCCTAACGACATCGAGACCATCCAGGTGCTCAAGGATGCTGCCGCCGGTGCCATCTACGGTTCGCGTGCCGCCAACGGTGTGATCATCATCACCACCAAGAACGGTAAGAAGGACCAGCCCCTGAAGGTTAACTACTCAGGATATTTCGGTGTTGACCAGATTCCAAGCGATGTTTATGACGTGATGGATGCTGATCAATACAGCAATTATATCGGTCAGGCTTGTGCCAACTCCGCTACTACTCTCCCCGGTGGCTATAGCCTAGACGCTGCTACAGGAAAGTACAAGTTTATGGACAACACCAACACCGACTGGTTTAAGGAGGTGTTCAAGACCGGTATTCGTCAGAACCATAACGTAAACTTCAGTGGCGGTAGTGCCAACAGCACATACAACGTAGGACTCGACTATTTCCAGCAGAAGGGTACACTCGAGGGTGCTGGTCCTAACTATGAGCGTTTCACCGCCCGTGTGAACAACACCATGGACACCAAGTTCGTGAAGTTCCGCACAAGTGTGGTTTATTCTCACTCCGACCAGGACAACATGGGTCTGTCGAATGCCTCTGAGTATGTTCAGGGTCTTTATGGTGACGTCACCAACGTGCTCCGCGGTACATTGCTGATGCAGCCTACCATCAAGGCTTACGATGAGTCAACATGGGTATTGGATGATGTAATTGGTGCAGCAGGTAATTATAATTATGATGCTTATGGATATGGAGTATATTACAATTCAATTCATGGTGATATTTCAGCTTCTAACCCTCTTCTTGTCAATAATTTACTAGAACGTAATACTATCGTTGACCGTTTCGTTGGAACAGCCTCTGCGGATGTTGATTTGTTAAATATGATAGGTATAAAGAGCAAGAACCACACTTTGCACTACAACATCAATCTGTCATATAGTAAGACATTCGCAAAAGACCATACTTGGATTCCTTCTTGGGTGCAAAGTAATCGTGTTTATCTTGATAAGTCGAATGAGAGACTCACTAAAGGACAGCGTACATATGCCGATGCTCTTATAGAGAATACGCTTACTTACGATGGCACTTTCGGTAAGCATCACGTTAATCTTGTTGTTGGTCAGACATACGAGGAGGAAAATACAAATACCCTCACAGGTGAAGGCATTTCATTCCCCGAACCTTACTTCCTGCAACTCAATAATGCAGCAACAACACATGCATATTCATACGAGAGCAAACATGCTATTGCTTCTTATATTGGCCGTCTGAACTACAACTATGACGAGAAGTATCTTCTGTCTGCCGTAATTCGTCGTGATGGTAGTTCGCGTCTCTCTAAGAACATCCGTTGGGGCACTTTCCCGTCAGTGTCAGTGGGTTGGCGCTTCGACAAGGAGAAGTTCTTCCCTATCAGCCGTGACGTGATTAATATGTTCAAGATACGCGGTAGCTACGGTGTGCTCGGTAATGAGAACATTGGTGAGTATATGTTCCAGACTACCATGAACCGCAACAACATGACTTATAGTTTCGGAAACCAAGTGGTTACAGGTTCTGCCGTATCGACTTTTGTTGACAACAACCTTGCATGGGAAAAGAAAAAAACCACTAACATTGGTATCGACCTCGCCATGTTCCACAACCGCTTGGAGTTCACTGTAGAGTGGTATAAGAATAAGTCTGAGGATCTTCTGTATGGTGTGCTGGTTCCAACACAGGCCGGTGTTTCAAATGAAACTGTAACCATGAATGCTGCCTCAATGGAAAATAGCGGTTTCGAGTTCTCTGCCACTTACCGCAACAATGACCATCCTTTGAAATATATGATTAGTGCAAACCTCAGTACGCTCAAGAATAAAGTGACATCTCTTGGTATTGGTAAAGACTCGCAAATCAATGGTATTTGTGCAACATTTATAGGTCAGGAAGTTGGGCAGTTCTATGGTTGGGTTTATGAAGGTATTGCCCGTACCCAGGAAGACCTTGACAACCATGCAACTCAGCAGGGAGCTAATGTAGGAGACTGTCTTTATAAAGATATCTCCGGACCTGATGGAACTCCTGACGGTGTAATTGACAGTTATGACCAAACAGTTCTCGGCAGTGGTCTGCCAAAGATCAACTTTGGTCTCAGTGCACGCTTGGAGTACAAGAATTTCGATCTCAGTATTTCTACTTATGGTGCTCTCAACTATCATGTGACTGATGATATTTACAATAGCTTGAATTCATGCTATGGTTGGTGGAATAAAGATGTTGCCATTGGAGATGCCAATCGCTGGTCAGAGGATGGCACAACTTATCTATCAAACGTACCACGCACATACGCAGCCAACAATGCGACTCTCGCATGGAACGACCTGTTCAGCGAGCGCAAGATTCAGAATGCAGCCTACTGGAAGATTGCCAACGTGGAGCTTGGCTACAATATCCCCGACAAAATCTTCGGTGGTGTAGTAAGCGGAGTACGCGTTTATGTGTCTGCCCAGAACCTCTACACCTTCACAGGTTATAAGGGCTATAATGTTGACTATGCAGGTGGCACCTTCACCCCGGGATACAACTTCTGTTCGTTCCCGAGCGCACGCAGCTTCATGGCTGGTTTGCACTTCACATTCTAATTTCTCACATTATATATAATATAAGGAATCATAGATATGAAACTATATAAATTAACATTAGCCCTGTTTTTGGGCGTTTCCTCATTAATTTCATGTGGGGATAAGTTGGATTTGACCAATCCCAACCTCCAGACAACAGGAACATTCGGCAACACCGCCGATGACTTGGAGGAATGCGTTATCGCAGCTTATAATCATACACGTATGGAGGGTTCGTATGGTCGTGTAGGTTATACCATTGATTTAACCCGTGGTGACGAGGTTTGGAATTCATCACAGGTATGGTATCTTCCTTTCGACGATTTCACAGTTCCAGCCACTGATGATATTTGTACATGGATATGGCGTGAATGGTATTATACTATAAATGTATGTAACTTTATTCTCTCTCGTACTGGAGATGATAATGCTGCACTTAGCGAAAAGATGAAGCGTATCAAGGGACAGGCTCTCTTTATTCGTGGCTTGAGCTATTATAATCTTGCAGGTTATTATCAGACACCTCCTGTTATCACAAACTATGAAAATTATTCGTCGCTTGATGGACTTTATGGTGCCAACAATACGTACGATGAAGTTTTTGATCAGGTTGAGAAGGATTTCTCTGAGGCGATGACTCTTCTGCCTTCCCGCGACGAAGGTGGTGAGTGGGCTAAGGGACGCGCCACTTGCGGTGCTGCTGCCGGATTCTATGCGCGTGCGCTTATGATGCGTCATAAGTATAGTGAGGCACTCGCTGTTCTTAAGGATATTATTGACAAGAAGTATGGCACATACCAGCTTATGGCTAACTATGGTGATAATTTCCGCGAGGGTTCAGCTTATGAAAATAATGCAGAAAGCCTCTATGAGGTTCAGTTCCTTGACTATGGTTCTCAGGGTACTGATGAAGAATGGACTCCTGTAAATACTTCTCCTAACGCAACTCAGGGTCATGCAGTAGAGTCTAACTTCTGTCCTATAGATTTCAGTGGTTGGGCCGACCTTTCAGCTTCGCCATGGCTTTATAATCTCTTTAAGGCTGAACGCACAAAAGATGGTAGTCTTGACCCCCGTCTTTATTGGACAATCGGTTCTTATGAGCCTGAATGGGAAGGCTTCGAGAATGGAAATGTTTGTTATACCAATAAGATAACGGTTAACGATACACTACGTACAAATGAAATTAATGGAGGTATTCCAATCGCTAAGTGGACAAATATGCGAACAAACCTCTATAACTCTGTCGTTAATGGTCTGCGTTGCGGTATTAATTTACGATTGATGCGCTATTCTGACGTACTTCTTCGTGCTGCCGAATGTGAGAATGAGATAAGTGGACCTACTGCTCAAGCTATTGAATGGATTAATCAGGTTCGCCGCCGTGCAAATCTTTCAGATCTCAGTCTTAGTGATTTCTCTGGAGACAAGGATAAACTTTTTGAACAGATAGCCAATGTTGAGCGTCCCAAAGAATTCGGATGCGAGTTCGGACGTGGTTTTGACCTTATCAGATGGGGATTCTTCTATAATGAAGGTCGTTTGCAGCAGATGAAGGAACATGCCGTGGCTTTGAGGAATCCAGGCAAGTTTAATGATAAATTACCTGATGTTGTACCAATACCTCCTACAGCTCCAGTAAGTTATGCTGATATGGCGACAAATCCTCAGATTAAAAGCTCTTTTGATACATATTCAAAGGGACAGGAGTTCTTGCCTATAGCATTGGGTATTACTAATGCCAATCCTAATCTTACAGGAAATAGTGCGGATCATGTTGAGGCTTTTGATAATGCGCTATGGTTCTCCCAGCAGGGATGGACAGTTCACCCTGTTAAAGATCTTAGCAAGTAATCAATCACAAATAAATATAAGAATATTATGAAATATCTAAATAAAATATCATCCATAATATGCTCGGCAGCCCTTGGCCTGCTCGTGCTGACAGGATGTGAGGGTGCTGACCTCTATGGAGTAACCGCGCCCGACTGGATTTCAGAAAAGATCGACTCCATCGAGAATGCCAACAAAGGTGAAGAGGAGGTTCTCGAAGGTATGCAAGAGGATGTCTATACCGTCGGTGCAACGGATTTCTCTACCGGATGGTGGGCACAGTTCTCCAAGTACTATGTCATCCCCGAAGGAAAGAAGTTCCACCTTCAGTTCAACCTGAACATCAACCCGAGTGCATCCAACACTTATAAGAACTTCGCCATGATTCTGACAAATGATGAAGACAGAGGCGCTGCTGATTATAAGGAGTACGGTGCTATCCGCTACGACAACCAGCCCAGTGGTAACTCAGAGTGGGGAGATCTCATCGACCGCAGCTGCGTTGAGAGTACCCTCACATTCTCAACAGACACAGACGAAGGTGTTGATAAGCTCGGTGGTAAGGTTACTCTGACTGTTGACCGTTCTGACCCCAGTGCATTTACTGTTACAATGACCAATGGCGTTGTGACAAAGACCTACAAGCAGAAGTCTGCGCTTGCCAACCTCAATGCCGACCAGTCGAACACCAACATGCGAATCTTCCTCGTTCCCGAAGGTTCATACATCAACTTCCTGGCTGCCAACGTGGAGCCGATAGGTGGATATACCTCTGCATTGGACAAGAATCCTGTTTCAATGGTGCTCAACAACATACCTGCAAAGGTTGATGCCGGTACTTCGCTTGAGGATGCCATGGCAGGTGTTTCAGCAACTGTTACATTCGAGGAAGGTGTGGTTAAGGAGATACCCGCTGCAGAGCTTTATTTCTCAGCCATCAACGACATGGATGTTCCGGGCGAGAAGCAGCTCATCGTTATCTATAACAAGACATTCAAGGGTGAGAACTCTTCAGTGCCTGTAGTTGCAACAGCTACCTTCAAGGTTGTGCCTGCAATCGCTTCAATCGAAGTGACCGCCGCTCCTGTACAGACAGAATATGTGGTTTATACATCAGATAAGACCGCATCACTCGGATTCCCAGTTAACACTACAGGACTCCAGGTAACTGCAACATACGTCAACGGCGACCAGGCTGTTCTTGGCAGCAATGAGATTCAGATTGGAACAATCAAGGCTCAGACTGGCGACCAGAATGTATATATCTACTCAGAGAACGGCAAGCGCACGTCATTCTCTGTCAACGTGACAGAAGTGAGAACAGCTATCGACGTATGTCCCGACCCGACAATCATCGGTGCAGAGGACAACACCTCCGGTTGGTGGAGCGCACATGCCCAGGACATCAACGTTCCTGCAGGTGAAACCCGTGCCTGGTACTTCAAGAACTATGGTTCAGGTGCCAACAACTGGAATAACTGGGTGGCAATACTCCGTGGTGCCGCACTCAATGAGTATGCAGTGGTACGTGCCGATAACTTTGGTTGGGGAGCCGGTTATGACGGCAATCCCGACCTGATTACTTCGGGCGGACAGGCTGACTGGGCTGCATGGAATGCAGCCATCAACGGAGCACAGTGTGCATTGTACGTAGAGAACTATGGTAATGGCTTTGCCGACATCACTGCCGTGATGAAGGGTACGAACGGACAGTCTTACCTGCAGTACTACAAGAACATCATTGTAACAGCAGATGACCTCAACGTCTCATTCACAGTTGACTCATCTCACCTCGTATTCGAATAATATCTAACGAACCTAACTGTTTAAGGGTTTGCCCCTGCGGAATATATGCCGCGGGGCAACCCTTCACAAAAAGGTCTCCGTATATAAATAAAATAAAAAGATAGTAATTATGAGAAATGTACTTTTAACCATAGGGCTTGCATTAGTGGCAACAATGTTGCAGGCAGCCGATTTCAAATGGGCTATGATAACCCCCAAAGGCCAAACGTTATTTATGAATAATGTGGGATATATCCTCAATAGCGACGTAAGCAGTTCGTTCACCATCGTGATGAATGACAACAGCACTATTGATGATGTAACCAAGGTGACGTTCGCCAAAGTGGATGCCTCGGGTGTCAAAACTGTTGAATTTGACTCCGACGGAGTGTATGCCAAGGAAGTTGAAGGTTCTTTGATAATTTCCGGATGCCATGCCGGCAATAAGGCTGAAGTATTTTCCACAAACGGACAGGTGGTGAGAAGCAAGACTTTCGGTGGTGACAGTTGTGACATCGACGTGAGCACCCTTCCTAAGGGAGCCTATGTGTTGCGTATAGGCAATACAGCCATAAAGTTTTTAAAGAAATAATTTGATTGTACTAAAAACACTGTGATTATGACAAAGCGAATATTATCAATATTGTCCTTGGCTTCATTGCTCGCGGTTTCAGCTGAAGCTCAGGTGGTAGCTAAGAAATCCGATGCAACAGGTAAGGTCCTTTCCGGAAATGTCTATTTCAGCCAGGACGGAAGCGATGACTCGTGGTCTGTGGTTTCTTCTGCCAACAATTCATATAATGCATCCAATGACATTTCCAACTTTCAAGGTCTGTATGCCGCTCCTAAGGGGTCTGCACTTTATGAATGGGCGTCATTTAATCCTCCTACATATTCTGACAACTATACATCCATAAGCTCGTGGGCTTATCGCTCAAAGTGGAATCTCGCCAACATCCACGACCCGTCGGTGATGCTTGCAGAGGATGGATATTACTATATGTATTGCACTGATGCCGGTTATGGCAATCCGCATGAGTCTGACATCAAGAATGGCAAGCACGGACATTTCCAGTGCCGACGCTCCAAGGACCTAGTCAATTGGGAGTATATGGGAGGCACTATGTATGGCGTGCCATCATGGGTGAAAACAAAACTCAACGAGATCCGAACTGCCATGGGACTCAAGGAGACAACAACTAATTTCAACAATGACCTTAACTTCGGCTATTGGGCTCCTTGTGCCCGTAAGGTGCGCGACGGACTGTATAGAATGTATTATTGCATTGTTTGCCCTGGTTATCTCGATCCCGACAAGACCTCATGGGGGGAGCGAGCATTTATTGGATTGATGGAAACTACCGACCCGTCTGACCTCACGAAGTGGGAGGACAAGGGATATGTAGTTACCAATTATTCCGACAAACCGCTTTCTTCAATATATGTATCGCCTACTGCATGGGAGAGTTGCTATTATAAGTATAATGCCATCGACCCCTCGTATATCATCACTCCCGAGGGTGAGCACTGGCTGATATATGGCTCTTGGCATAGCGGCTTTGCTGCTGTGCAGATTGACCCGGCTACGGGTAAGACCATTGAAACCCAAGGAAATCCATGGGGAACAGCCAATGAGGCTGCTTATGGAAAGCGAGTATATACACGTAAAAAGAGCAGTCGTTGGCAAGGCTCTGAGGCGCCGGAGGTTATCTATCGCAATGGTTATTATTATCTCTTTATGGCGTATGATGCACTTGATGTTCCATATAACACCCGAGTTGTGCGCTCAAAGAATATCGACGGTCCGTACTATACACGTGCAGGGGTAAATGTAACAACAAATGGTGGTGACGCTTATCCTATTGTCACTCATCCTTATAAGTTCGGTACAAACCATGGTTGGGTGGGTATAAGCCACTGTGCAGTCTTTGACGACGGCAACGACAACTGGTATTACGTTTCACAGCAGCGTTATCCCGCCGACTATCCAGGTATCAACGCCAGCAATGCAATTATGCTTGGTGGTGTTCGTGCAATACGTTGGACTGAGGACGGATGGCCTGTCGTTATGCCTGAGCGTTATAGCGGTGTCGCCCAGCCGGAGATAGAGGAGGAAGACCTCTACGGCGAGTGGGAAAATGTCACTCTCTCTTATTCTTATGGAAAAATGAAGGAGTCAGAGTCGATGGTGCTTGGACGCGACCATACCGTCACTTCCGGCTGGAGCAAGGGAAAGGCGTGGAGCTTTGACCCCGCTAACAATGTTTTGACTATTGGCACTTACAAAATGTATCTGCAACGTGAAACCGACTGGGAGGCTTCGCCCCGCAAGACTACTATAGTATATGCAGGACTCAACGCCTCCACAAGTTCATCCACTTACTGGGGTAAGAAGGTAAAGGGACTTGAAGCGGAAGTGGCTCCGACTGGTAAGCAGATTGTGGGAGAGAAAGATTTCTCGTCTGCTTGGTGGACTACATTCTCTGACGACTATATTATTCCGGCCAACAAGACTCTGACGCTTACATTCGTCAATCATTCATCGAAGGCTGAGAATTGGAACAACTGGTCTATTGTCCTCACCTCTGATGCCAATCGTGGCGCAACTAATTACGAGGAGTATTTTGTATTGCGTGCCGACAACTTCGCATGGTTTAAGGGTGATTTCAACAACAATACAGGTTCCAATACATCAGTGAAATTTACTCTCGACTGTAATTACAATTGGTTAACCTTCCCGGATGACATGGATGGGGCGACTGTTGTGATGACCGTATCGCGTGAAGGCTCTACTATCAATGTGGATGCTGACATAACTTCTTCCACAGGTTCTACTTTCTATGAGACCTTGTCTGTTAAGGAATGTGGCAATGGCACACAGCCAGTTCGTGCCTTCCTTGTGTGCGACGGTTCATGGTTTGAAATAGATACAGAAAAGACATACGTGAAATAATGAAATAAATAGTGATAACAGTTAATTAAGATTTATCCGTACTAATTACTATCAATAAACAGCGAAGAGGGCGACTGCGCAGTGATGCGCGGTCGCCCTTATTTAATTCTTTTCTTTTTCTTATCTTTGCCAAAGTGTCCAATTGTTATACATCGTGTGTCCATATTTTAGACAGTCGTTATTCTGCGTGTTTTTGTGAGCCTTTGTAAATCAGATCGTTGCGTTTTTGGCATGGTTTTGGCAAGAAACAATAGTGAGAATTAAGAATTAAAAGTTAAGAATTAAAAGTTAAGAATTAAGAGTTAAGAATTAAGAGTTATGAGTTTGGACGTTATGAGAATAAAAGGATTATTGACTACAATTAGTGTCGGAACGGCGTTGATGTTGGCTGCGTCGGTAATGGCGCAGACGGATAAACCGACTGTCGGTGCAGATGCTGACTCTACGGCGTGGACTCTCGACAGATGTATCGAGTATGCCATGACGCATGCCACTGACATCCGGAAGAAAAGGGTGGAGGCTGACAATGCACGACAGGATCGTGGGTCGGCTGTTGGAGGATTCATGCCGACGGTGTCGGCTAACGTAGGGGCACAGTTCTCGTGGGGACGCAATGTCGATCCCGAGACTAATACCTACAATACTATCACTACATTCAACAACAGCTATTCTGTAGGAGGGTCGCTCACTCTTTTCGATGGAGCACAGACATGGAATGCTTTCCGCAAGGCGCGACTCAGTGTGAGAAGGAGCGACAACGCGCTTGCCATTGCCAAGGACGATAAAGCCATCGAGGTGATGGAGAAATATGTGGATGCCGTGTATAACGAGGCTGCGCTCCGAATAGCTGTTGATAAGCTCAACGACAGTCGCTCTCTGCTCGAAAAGACACGACGGATGGAGGAACTCGGCGAGAAGGGCTATCCCGATGTGGCGCAGATTGAGGCGCAGGTGGCTGAGGATGAATATAACGTGGAGCATCTGAAGACGGCAGCTGAGAAGGCGATGGTGGAACTGAGAAGGGCGATGGGGATGCAAGTCCCCACTGCCTCCCGTTGGAGGGTGTGCCTTGCGGGAATGGAAGGTATGGATGGCGCAGCCTATACGCCCAATCCGGGGGCAAGGCGGACCGCTGCTGAATACAACCTGGCTAACGCACGTCTCGACTATAAGATTGCCTGCGGAAGACTGTTGCCTTCGGTATCAATAGGAGGTGGTTTTTCTACTGGATATTATAAGAATATGTCGTCGGATGCCATCGGTACAAGTTTCTCACGGCAGATGAAGGACAATCTCGGTGAGTATGTATATGCATCGATTTCCATTCCGCTTTTCAATTTCTCGGCAATTAAGAATGTAAAAAAGGCGCGCAATAATATCCGCCTTGCCGAGATTGAACGCGAGGAAACACTACTGAATGTAAACAGTGAATATCGTCAGGCGGTTATCGACCGCGACGGATATATAAAAGAGGTGACGCTGATGGAGCGTAAGGTTGCCAGCGACTCCATCGCCCATCACCTCAACATCCGAAAATATGAGGAGGGAATGCTCTCCACCTTCGACCTCCATACATCGGCGCAGACTCTGCATAACTCGCGGGTGAGACTGTTGCAGACAAGGCTGATGGCGGAGATAAAGAGGAGGTTGGTGAAAAGCCTCACCCCCGGCCCCTCTCCAATAGAGAGGGGAGATAATTACTATTAAGCGGGAGAATATAGGCTGTTATGGTATTTTCATCAAACGATAAGAAACCTGTAATTAAATTATAAAACAGCAATTATAAATAATCATTAAACATTTCACCTTTAAAGCATATCATCTCCCCTCTCTCTTGGAGAGGGGTCGGGGGTGAGGCTTCTTATTATTATGGACATAAAGATTGAAAAGAAGAAGTATTTGGTGCCTAAGAAATACTGGCCATGGATTGGCGGTGGCACCGTGATTGTGACTGTGCTCGTGTGGCTTGCCACTGGTAATTTTGCATCTACATTGAAGGTGGAGCGTCGTGGACTGAGCATCGGCAAGGTGGAGCGAAAGGAGTTTAACGACTATGTGTCGGTGGATGGACAGGTGGTACCAATCCAAGTGGTGCAGGTGTCGCCCGAAGAGGGAGGCATAGTGCGCGAACGAGTTGTGGAGGAAGGTGCCTCGGTGAAGAAGGGTGACGTGCTTGTGCGCCTCTCTAACACCAATCTCGACCTCGAGATACTTCAGGCGGAAAGCGAACTTGCCGAAAAGCAGAATATGCTCCGCAATACGCATATCACAATGGAACAAGACAAACTCGCCAACGAGAGTGAGGAGGCGCAACTTGCACAGGATGTCATCACCAAGCGTCGTGCATGGGAGCATCAGGAGAAACTCTACAAGGAGAGACTCGTGAGCCGTGAAGAATATCTGAAGGCGAAGGAGGATTATGAACTCTCGTCGAAGAAACTGTCGCTCGTGAAGCAGAAACTGAAGAAGGACGCACAGTTGCGACAGTCGCAGGTTGACCAAATGGGAGACAACCTCGCGGCAATGCAAAAGAATGTCATGCTCGTGCGCCAGCGCAAGGAGCGACTTGAGGTTAAGGCGCAAACCGACGGAGAGGTGGGACTCCTCGACGTGGAACTCGGACAGAGTATCTCTGCCGGACAGAAGATTGGAGTAATCAACGACCTGTCCGACTATAAGGTGCGCGCACAGGTGGATGAGCATTATATCGACCGTGTTCACCAAGGGCTCACTGCCACTTTCTCACAGGGCGGAAAGAGCTATTCCCTCCGCGTGAGGAAGGTATATCCCGAGGTGAAAGAGGGACGGTTTAAGATTGACTTTGTCTTCGCCGGTGAGCGTCCGAAGAACATCCGCACCGGTCAGACCTACTATGTTGACCTCCAACTTGGCGAGTCGAAGCAGGCTGTTCTTATTCCTAAGGGCACGTTCTATTCTGTGACAGGCGGCAACTGGATCTTCGTGCTCGACAAGGATGGTTCCAAGGCTTATCGCCGCAATATCCGCATCGGGCGTCAGAACCCGCAATACTACGAGGTGCTTGAGGGTCTGGAGCCTGGGGAGCAGGTGATCGTAAGCGGATATGAGGCATATAAAGACAATGAGGTGTTGGTAGTGGATTGATTATTTTATAGAAATGATTATGAGAGATATTATTAATGCTATACGGAATCTTGGGCGGCGGGGGCAACATAACGTTGTGAAGATATTGTGTCTCGCCGTGGGCTTGGCGCTTGGATCGGTGATGATA
>JALERP010000087.1 GCA_022764085.1 Prevotella sp. | reverse complement strand
GTATATACAGGCTTCACTTCGATATGCTCGGGAGTCTTCCAGTTGGGAGCGATACCGTTAGCCTTCTGCCACTCGGCACCATTCTCATTCTTGATGCCGGCGTAAATATTGATATCTTTAAAATTCTTTCTCATGATTATTTATGTATTTGAACACAGAGACACGGAGAGACAGAGGTGTATATTAAGTTTTTTTTAAGACACAGAGGATTATTTCCTAATCTCTGCATTTATCTTTCTTTTTACACCTTTAGTCAAAAGCGGCACATTGAAATTAATCAATAATCCTATTGGTTTCTTCGTAAGTTTCAAATATGTGACAAGTTGCACCTCATGAACCGGTTTAAGTTCTTCTACAGATTTCAACTCAACCACAACATTTTCCTCTACAAGCAAGTCAATACGAAAAGACTTTCCAATGTCCTTGCCTTTATAAACCAACGGAAGCTCTACTTCTGACTCAACAGAGAGACCACGTTTCGACAATTCTTCTATTAAACAATATTGATAAACTGACTCAATCAGACCCGGTCCTAATTCTTTGTGAACTTCTATCGCAGCTCCAATGATTTCATTACAAATACCATTTAATAGAGTATAGTCTTTAAAACTTATTATCTTCTTATCCATATAAGCTCTGTGTCTCAGTGTCTCTGTGTTTTATTTTAAATTCCCAACTTTTGGTTATACTCTTTGAGGGTCTCAAGAACATTGCAACGCACATGGATGAAGTTCTCGATGCCGGCGGCCTTGAGGTCGTCCATGCAGGCGGGAGCACCAGCCACGATGAACATGGCGCGACCGTCGAGATACTTGAATGCAGGCACTGCATATTCAGCATACTCGTCGTCGCTCGAACAGAGGACAACGATGTCGGCACCGGCAGCCAATGCCGCGTCAACTCCCTCCTCGACAGTCTTGAAGCCGAGGTTGTCGATTACCTTGTATCCGGCACAGGCGAGGAAGTTGCAGCTGAACTGCGCACGAGCCTGGCGCATGGCAAGATTACCGATGGTGAGCATGAAGGCCTTTGGAGTCTTGCCGCTCTCCTCCACAGCGATACGGAGGTCTTCGAAGTCGGCAGCGAGACGTGTGGCGGAAATCTTCTTCAGCGGAGTCTCCTCTGCGTTAGAGCAAGAGCAGCAGCATTTCTTGGCGCGCTTGCCCTCGGAGAGTTCAGTGAAGTTCGGGAACTGGTTAGTGCCGAGCAGGAACTCCTTGCGCTTTGCGGCATCGCCGTGACGCTTCTGGTTGGTGGCGTTGATGTCGTCCTGTACAGAACCGGCCTTGGCAGCGGCAAGGAATCCGCCCTCTTCCTCCACCTTGAGGAATATCTTCCATGCTGCATCAGCGAGCGAGTTGGTGAGTTCCTCGATGAAGTAAGAACCGGCCGACGGGTCAACGACTTTGTCGAAGTGGCTCTCTTCCTTGAGCAGGAGCTGCTGGTTGCGTGCTATGCGCTCAGAGAAGTCGGTTGGAGTCTCGTATGCCTCGTCGAATGGACGCACCACGATAGAATATACTCCGGCAAGTGCAGCCGACATGGTCTCGGTCTGAGTGCGGAGCAGGTTGACATAACTGTCGAACACTGTCATATTATAAGAAGATGTGGTGGCGTTTACCATCATCATGCAAGCGCAGTCGCACTTTGGCTCATACTGCTTAACGATTTCAGCCCATAGCATACGAGCAGCACGGAACTTTGCAATCTCCATGAAGTAGTTCTCGGAGATACCCATGTTAAACTTGATTTTGCTTGCTGCAAGTGTAGGCTCCACACCAGCCTCAACCATCTGCTGCATATACTCGTTACCCCAAGCCAATGCATATCCCAGTTCCTGCACGATATAAGCGCCTGAATTGTTGAGAGCCTCAGATTTGACGGCGATGCAGCGGAAGAAGCGGTAGTCCTTCAGCAGTTCCACGAGTTCCTTAGCCTTGGCTATCATACCGGTGGAATCCTTGCCCTTCATGAGAATCTTCTCGATGGGGTCGAATGCGATAGAGCCGTTGATTTTCTCCTTGTCATAGCCCTTTTTCTCGAAGTAAGCCACGAGAATCTGAGCCAGTTCGAGAGTGTGGCACTGGCATGTCGAGAAGTTGACATCGATGCACTCAAGGCAGATACCCTCAAGGAGAGTGTCGATGAACTCAGCGCTCACATCGCTGCCCTTAATGTTGAATCCCAAGGAGTCGATACCCTTGTTGAGGATGTCGAGAGCCTTGGCATTGGCAGCCTTTGCATCGTCGGCAACGATGTTCTGACGCACTCGCCATACATTGTTGTCCTTCTTGTTACCACGTACGAATGGGAACTCTCCCGGCAGAGCGTTGGGGGTGGCAAGACCCTCGATGTCCTCCCTGAGATAGAAGGGCTGCATATTGAAGCCCTCATTGGTTCTCCAAACGAGTTTTTTCTCAAAGTCGGCACCCTTTAGGTCCACTTGGATTTTGTCAAGCCACTCCTGCTTTGAGGGTGACTGAAACTCGGTGAAGAGTTTTTCTTTGTTTGACATAGTTTTACTTTTATAATTATTGAAGTTTGAACTTTCTGTTATTTAGCCGTAATTTGACGATGCAAAGGTAATTGTTTTTTCTGTTTTTGCGAAAAATATTAGTAGAAAAAGAATAATAATTCGTGAAAAATTCAAAAAATCGCTATTTTTACGAAAATTGTTGCACAAAAATTAGTGTTTGAGCATTTTGTTTTGTAATTTTGCAGCTCGAAATCAAGTAATAAGAAATTAAACTTTATGGAATGGCTAATTAATCTGTTTGTCTCCCCCGACTCAGTGGCCCATATCGCCCTCCTCTATGCGATGGTGATAGCCATTGGTGTGTATCTTGGCAAGATCAAATTCGGTGGTATTGCCTTGGGTGTCACTTTCGTTTTGTTCGCAGGAATCCTAGCCGGTCATCTGGGTTTGACCGCTCCTACGAACATTCTGACTTTTATTCAGGACTTCGGTCTCATTCTGTTCGTTTTCATGATTGGTCTTCAGGTTGGTCCGGGTTTCTTCGAGAGTTTTGGCAAGGGCGGCATCACGCTTAACATGCTCTCAGTGGGAACTGTAGTGCTCAACGTGGCGGTGATGTTTGCTTGCTATTTTATCTTCTTCGACACAAGCAATCCTATCAACCTCCCGATGATGGTGGGTACCATGTACGGTGCCGTAACCAACACCCCCGGACTTGGAGCTGCCAATGAGGCTCTCTCCTCGGTGTTCCCCAATGGAGGAGCGCCACAGATTGCCTCTGGATATGCGTGTGCTTATCCACTTGGTGTGTTAGGTATCATCGGCGCCACTATCGCCATCCGATTCATCTGCCGCATATCCCTCAACGACGAGGAGAAGGCACTTGAGGAGGCTGACGCAGAGGACACCCACGTAAAGCCCCACCAGATGCACCTGCAGGTGACCAACTCCTACCTTGCCGGACGCACAATCCTGCAGATTCACGACTTCCTCAACCGCGACTTCGTATGCTCGCGCCTTTTGCACGACGGACATGTCACCATCCCCAACCGCGACACCATCCTCGAACTGGGCGACCAGCTCTTCATCGTGTGTGCCGAGGCTGACGCAGAGGCCATCATCGCCTTCATCGGTCCGGAGATACAGGTGGCTTGGGAGAAGACCGACCAGCCCATGGTGTCGAAGCGAATCCTCGTAACCAAGTCTTCCATCAACGGTAAGACACTCGGTCAGATGCATTTCTCATCAGTGTATGGTGTAAACGTGACCCGCATCACCCGTCAGGGCATGGATCTCTTCGCCAGCCCTCATCTGCCTTTGCAGGTAGGCGACCGCGTGATGGTGGTAGGTCCCGAAGACCTTGTCAACCGTGTGGCTGACGTGCTCGGCAACTCTATCAAGCGTCTTGACGCACCTAATATTGCCACTATCTTCATCGGCATCCTTGTGGGTATCATCTTCGGTTCACTTCCAATAGCCATTCCCGGTATGCCGGTGCCATTGAAGCTCGGTATTGCCGGCGGTCCGCTTATCATCGCCATCCTTATAGGCCGTTACGGATACAAGATTAAGCTCGTGACCTATACCACCACGAGTGCAAATATGATGCTGCGCGAAATTGGTCTCGTGCTATTCCTTGCCAGTGTCGGCATCAAGGCTGGAGCAGGCTTCTGGGACACCGTGGTGCAAGGCGACGGACTAAAGTATGTATATACCGGTGTACTCATCACTATCATACCTATATTAATAATAGGTACGCTTGCGAGATTAAAATTCAAGTTCAACTACTACACCATCATGGGTATGATAGCCGGTACTTACACCGACCCACCCGCATTGGCTTACGCCAACCAGATATGCTCTAAGGAGGCACCCGCCATCGGATATTCCACTGTTTATCCATTGAGCATGTTCCTGCGTATCCTGGCGGCGCAGCTGACAATCCTACTTGCCTGCGGCGGCGTGTAGATTATTTGAACACAGAGACACAGAGACACGGAGATAAATAAAAAAGTCTTCTATACTCTCTGTAATCCTGTGTTCAATATAAAAGAAAAGGTCATAAAGAAAAACTCTGTGACTCTGTATCTCTGTGTTAAATATAAATTAAAATATTATAATTACGTATCAAACAATGAACAAATTCGGATTATTGCTCAGCGCTTTGCTTGTTGCCTCACCGATGGCGATGCACGCTCAGATTGAGAAAAGCATCAAGATCAACGAGGTGATGACCAGCAACAGCGCAAGCCTGCAAGACGAATACGGACAGAATGAGGCGTGGATAGAGATTGCCAACGTGTCGCATACGACGTACAACATCCGTGGCATGTATATCACTACCGACCGCTCCGTACTCGACCAGACATTGAGTGTGCCCGAGCGCGTGAGTAAGATGAGCATCATCCCCAACGGTGAGCCCCGCACATCGCTCAGTGCCCGTCAGCACTTAGTATTCTTCTTGAATAGCAATCCCGCCAAGGGAGCGCTTCATCTCTCCGCCAAAGTTGACTCTGTCAAACCGGTATGGATTGCCCTTTACAATGGAAATGGTGTTGACCTCATCGACTCAGTCTCTGTACCAGCAATGGCTGCCAACCAGTCGTATGCACGTCATTCCGACGGCAGTGCGAAGTGGGACGTGAAGCCTTTCGATGCCGTCACTCCGGGAATCTCCAATTACATCACTGTTGAGGAGACAAAGATAGCGAAACTAAAGCGCGAAGACCCCCACGGATTCGGTATCACCGTGATGGCTATGGGTATCGTGTTCTTCTGCCTATTCCTCCTGTTTGTATTCTTTACGTTCTTCGGAATGTTCATGCGCCATCAGAACACGGTGAAGAAGGTTGGCAACATCCAACCTCTCAAAGCTGGTGTGAAGACCGTAGAGAAGACCATCGAGGTGGCAAACAAGACAAGCACCCTGCTTCAGGACGGTTTGAAACTCAGAGGTATCGACAAAGAGGTATATATCGCCGTTATCTCAATGGCCCTCAAGCAATATCAGGATGATGTTCACGACGTGGAGAGCGGTATTATCACCATCAAGCCCAAGAACACCGACTGGAACCAGGAACTTCCGCAGATGACGCAGTTCCATGAGTAATTAAGAATTAAAAATTAATAATTGCTGTCGACGAAGTCAATTTAAAAATAATAGAAATGAACAAGTATCAATATAAAGTACAGGGCGTCGATTACGACGTAGAGATAGAAGAAGTAGAGGGTAACCTCGCCAAAGTATCAGTGAATGGCATTCCTTTCGAGGTGGAGCTGAAGCGCCCCATCAACCCAGTTCACGCAATCAAGAAACCAAAGGTAACAGCTCCCAAGCCCGTAGCTCCAGCTCCAGCTCCCGTGGCTGCTGCTCCTGCCGCACCCGCCGCAGCTCCAGGCACAGGCAATCCGGTCAAGGCACCTCTGCCTGGCACCATCTCGTCAATCAGCGTGAAGGTGGGCGACCAAGTTAACGTGGGCGACACCGTTCTCGTGCTTGAAGCCATGAAGATGCAGAACAACATCGAGGCTGAATATGCAGGAACAGTAACATCTATCGTTGTTAATCCGGGTGACTCGGTAATGGAAGGTGCCGTGCTGCTCACAATTGGATAAAATAATAGCTTATGGGATTTACTGATTTCATAATTGAGAACTTTAATGAGTTCCTTACCTATACTGGCTTTGCCAATGCCACTGCCGGTAACCTCATTATGATTGTGGTGGGTGCCATCCTCATCTACCTCGCAATCAAGAAGGACTTCGAGCCTCTGCTGCTCATTCCTATCGGACTGGGTATCATTCTCGGCAACATTCCCTTCCGCGCCGATGCAGGACTCGAAATCGGACTATATGAAGACAACTCGGTGCTCAACATCTTCTATCAGGGTGTGCGCCAAGGATGGTATCCACCGTTGGTATTCCTTGGCATTGGCGCCATGACCGACTTCACCGCACTGATAGCCAACCCAAAGCTCGTGCTTGTGGGCGCAGCCGCACAGTTTGGTATATTCGGCGCATATATGGTGGCTCTTGCCCTGGGCTTCGAGCCTAACCAGGCAGCCGGTATTGCCATCATCGGTGGTGCCGACGGTCCTACCGCCATCTTCCTCTCGTCCAAGCTTTGCCCCAACCTCATGGGAGCAATAGCCGTATGTGCCTATTCATACATGGCACTCGTACCACTGATTCAGCCGCCTTTGATGCGTCTGCTCACCACCAAGAAGGAGCGCGTCATCAAGATGAAGCCCGCACGTGAGGTTAGCCAGACCGAGCGCATCCTCTTCCCCATCATCGGATTGCTGCTCACCACGTTTATCGTGCCTTCGGGCCTGCCTCTGCTCGGTATGCTCTTCTTCGGCAACCTGCTGAAGGAGTCGGGCAAGACCACCCGTCTGGCAAAGACTGCCGGTTCGGCTCTCAACGATATCATCGTGATGCTGCTTGGCCTTACCGTGGGTTGCTCTACCCAGGCAAGTGAGTTTCTCACCCTCAACACCCTGTTCATCTTCGTTGTAGGTGCATGCGCCTTCATGGTAGCAACCTGCTCGGGTGTATGTTTCGTCAAGGTGATGAACCTCTTCCTGCCCAAGGACAAGAAGCTCAATCCGCTAATCGGTAATGCCGGTGTATCGGCAGTGCCAATGAGCGCCCGCATCAGTAATAACCTCGGATTGGAATACGACCGCCACAACTTCCTTCTCATGCACGCCATGGGTCCGAACGTTGCAGGTGTCATCGGTTCGGCAGTAGCAGCCGGAGCCTTGTTGGGATTCCTGTCGTAAAATAAGAAAAGCCTCACCCCCGCCCCCTCTCCAAAAGAGAGGGGAGATAATATGATTTATCGGCTGGTTTTGACAAGCATTTTGTTTTGTATTATTTGAAAAGATATTATGATGTCTGAAAAGAATAAGATGATGTCTGAAAAGAATGACGAACAATACTATTCATCTCCCCTCTCTTTTGGCGAGGGGCCGGGGGTGAGGCTTTCCATCATCGACCCCAATACCCTTGCCACTATCGGCCTGAAGTCGATATTGCAGGATATAATGCCCATTGCACAGGTGGAAGTCTTCGGGTCGTTTACCGAACTTCAGGCAAACAATCCCGAACAGTATTTCCACTATTTCGTGGCAATGAACATCGTATTGGAACATCGCACCTTCTTTCTTGAAAGACGCCATAAGACCATAGTGCTAACACTTGGTATTGATGACTCAACCACCCTCTCCGATTTCCACTCCCTTTGCGTGAATGTGCCGGAGAAACAGCTTGTGAAATCATTGCTCGCCCTTGAACAGCACGCCCACGCCAACGGACGTAACCTTCCCCCTATTAATCGACAGCCCCAACAAAACCCCCTCTCCGACCGCGAGATTGAGGTGTTGTCGCTCGTGGCACAGGGACATATCAACAAGGAAATTGCCGACATGCTCAACATCAGCCTGCCCACCGTGGTGAGTCACCGCAAGAACATAACCGAGAAACTTAGGATGAAAAGCATATCCGCACTGACCATCTATGCCGTGATGCACGGATATGTTGACATTAATAGAATATAATTAGGAATGATGAATGAGGAATGAGGAATTAAGAATTAAGAATTAAAAATTAGGAATCAAGAATTCCTCATTCCTCATTCCTAATTCCTAATTTTTAAAAGAGCCGATACCCGGGCTCGAACCGGGGACCTATTCATTACGAATGAATTGCTCTACCAACTGAGCCATATCGGCATTCACTTATGAAAGCGAGTGCAAAGATACGAATAATTTTCCATTCCTACAAATAATTCACATATATTTTTTAGAAATTTCACATTTAATCATAGAATACAGATACACAAAGGCACAGAGAATATACATAATGTATTCATAATAAACAAAAAATACATCAATAAACAGCAACAGAAATGATTAAGCATTTATCAGAAAAACTGCAGCTCTCAGAGCGTAGCATACAAAACACCATCGAACTCCTCGACGAGGGTTGCACCATACCCTTTATCGCCCGCTATCGCAAAGAGCGCACCGGCTCGCTCGACGAGGTGCAAATAGCCTCCATTAGTGAGATGGCCGACAAATGGCGCGAAATGGAAAAGCGCAAGGATACTATCCGCAAGACTATCACCGAACAAGGGAAGATGACTCCCGAACTCGAGAAGAGAATCGCTGAATGTGACAATGCCGAAACACTCGAGGACATCTATCTGCCATTCAAACCCAAGCGCCGCACTAAGGCCCAAGTGGCACGTGAACAAGGACTCGAACCTCTTGCCACACTCATCATGCTGGGACGTGAGCAACGCCCCGAGGAAGCTGCCAAACGATTTGTTAAGGGAGAGGTGAAGTCGGCTGCCGATGCCATTCAGGGCGCACAATATATCATCGCCGAGACAGTGAGCGAGGACGAACGCTCGCGCCATACCGTAAGACGCCAGTTTGAGCGTGATGCCATAATAACATCCAAGGTTGTCAAGGCGAAAGCTGACACTGAGGAAGCCGCCAAGTATAGGGACTACTTCGACTGGCAGGAACCGCTTCGCCGCTGTCCATCTCATCGTATGCTTGCCATGCGTCGTGGTGAGGCGGAGGGCATACTGCGAGTGAGCATCTCCACCGACGACGAGGAGTGCATAGAGCGTCTAAAGCGCAACAATGTGAGATGTCAGGGACGCTGTGCCACCCTCTATCGCGAGGCTGTGGAAGATTCATACAAACGACTCCTCCAACCGTCGATAGAAAATGAGTTTGCTTCCAACAGCAAGGAGAAGGCCGAGGAAGAAGCCATACGCGTCTTTGCCGATAATCTGCGTCAGTTGCTTATGTCGGCACCATTGGGGCAGAAGCGCGTGATGGGTGTTGACCCCGGATTCCGCACCGGTTGCAAGATTGTATGCCTCGACGCTCAGGGCAATCTGCTGCATCACGAGGCCATCTTCCCCCACCCTCCAGTGTCGAAGCGCACCCAAGCAGCTGCCACCATCGAACATCTCGTTGAGAAATACGGTATCGAGGCAATGGCAATAGGTAATGGTACGGCAAGCCGTGAGACTGCCGCCTTTATGAAATCGCTGCATTTCAAGCATGAGGTGAAGCAGTTTGTAGTGAGTGAAGACGGAGCATCTGTATATTCCGCCTCGAAGACTGCCCGTGAGGAGTTTCCCGACGAGGATGTTACTGTGAGAGGTGCAGTGAGCATAGGTAGGCGACTGATGGATCCACTTGCCGAACTGGTGAAGATTGACCCAAAGAGCATTGGAGTGGGACAATACCAGCATGATGTCGATCAGACAAAGCTCAAGAAGTCGCTCGACCTCACAGTGGAGAGCTGCGTAAACTCGGTGGGTGTAGATCTCAACACTGCCAGTCAGCATCTACTCACCTACGTCAGCGGACTCGGTCCTACTCTCGCAAAGAATATTGTGGAATACCGTCGTGCCAACGGAGCGTTCACATCTCGAGCACAACTTATGAAGGTGCCGCGCCTCGGAGCCTCTGCCTTCCAGCAGTGTGCCGGATTTCTCCGCATCTCTGGTGCCAAGAATCCGCTCGACAACAGTGCCGTGCATCCCGAGTCATACAAGATAGTTGAGACAATGGCTCGTGACAACAAATGCACCGTTGCCCAACTCATTGCTGATGCCTCACTTCGCAAGAGCATCGACCTCAAGCGCTATGTCACTGAATCTGTGGGAATGCCCACCCTCACCGACATTATGAAGGAATTGGAGAAACCTGGTCGCGACCCACGCGAGCAGATAGAGGAGTTTGAGTTTGCCGCCGGCATAGAGAGCATTAACGACCTCTCGGTGGGTATGGTATTGCCAGGCATAGTTACCAACATCACCCAGTTTGGTGCTTTCGTGGATATTGGTGTTCATCAAGACGGACTTGTTCACATCTCCCAATTGGCCGATAAATATGTCAGCTCTCCCGCAGATGTAGTCAAGCTCCATCAGCACGTGATGGTAAAGGTGACCGAGGTTGACACCCGTCGCAACCGCATCTCATTGACTATGCGAGGGGTATAACCCTTATGCCGAAACAGCAAAAATTATTATAGTTAATATCATTCAATATTGATTTTGTGGCATAAAACACGAAAAAAACATCAATTATCATTGCTATATCAAAAAATATTTTTATCTTTGCCCCAAGATATTAAAGAATATCGATAAACGATTAATAGAAGTAATAATAGCATTTTTATAAAACTCATATTATGAACAACTCGACGAAAACAAATATCATACCAAAGATACAGCAATATTTTGCGACTCAGCCAATTGACAAAGCATGGCTGTTTGGCTCTTACTCGCGTGGTGAGGAACGTGAAGATAGTGATGTTGA
>JALERP010000181.1 GCA_022764085.1 Prevotella sp. | reverse complement strand
GCAAGCGACGGAGAACACAGAGCCTTCGGGCAGATGAAATCATGCGCAGCCCTCTATGATCTCTAAATGCCTTGGCATTCAGTCTCTTTCCTAATATAAATACTCTTAATCTCTTAAACTCTGTGGTTCAAAATTACTTCCTAAACTTGAGTAAAATAGAATAAAAGCCCCAAATTACTCCTCTGCAGGCTTCATGTTTGTATATACAGTCTGCACGTCGTCAAACTCCTCGAGCTTCTCAACCATCTTGTTGATGGTGGCACGAGCCTCGTCGTCAACGTCCTTGAGGTCGTTGGGAATATAAGTGAACTCACCGCCGACATCCTCATAGCCGTCAGCCTCGAGCTTCTTCTGAATCTCGTTGTAGCTTGTAGGCTCACCGTAGATGGTGATTGTTGTCTCGTCCTTGTCCTCGTCATACTCCTCGTCGTACTCCTCCTCCACTCCGAAGTCAATCATCTCAAGGATGAAGTCGTCCATGTCGGTGTCTGCCTTCTTCTTGAAGGTGAACACGCACTTGTGGTCGAAGAGGAATGACAGAGAACCTGTTGTTCCCATATTTCCGCTGAACTTGTTGAAGACGCTGCGCACGTCGGCTACCGTACGTGTGGTATTGTCTGTTAGTGTGTCAACGAACACTGCCACTCCGTGAGGTCCGTATCCCTCATAGGTCACGTTTTTGTATTCGCTGGTGTCCTTTCCCATAGCGTTCTTGATGGCACGCTCGATATTGTCCTTCGGCATGTTCTCGCGCTTACACACTGCGATGATTGAGCGCAGTGAGGGGTTGTTCTCTGGTTCCGGGCCGCCCTGCTTTACGGCAATGGCTATCTGCTTGCCCAGGCGGGTGAATGTCTTGGCCATGTGGCCCCATCTCTTAAGCTTTGCAGCTTTACGGTATTCAAATGCTCTTCCCATTGTATTTTAATTCTTAATTTTTAATTGACTTCGTCGATTCTTTAGCTGCACTCGGCATAGCTCAAGCAAGCTTGGCTCTGCTCTCGTTTGCAAAAGAATTCTTAATTCTTAATTTTTAACTCAACTTTCTGAAGTGATAATTCCCAATGTATAAGGGTTTTATTTAAACCACAGAGATAAAGAGGAAAGGAGATTTTTGTTTATATAGAGTAGGTCGCAAGCGACGGAGAACACAGAGCCTTCGGGCAGATGAAATCATGCGCAGCCCTCTATGATCTCTAAATGCCTTGGCATTCAGTCTCTTTCCTGATATAAATACTCTTAATCTCTTAAACTCTGTGGTTCAAAATTACTTCCGAAACTTGAGTTTCTCATATTCAAAATAGTTTCTCAAAGATTTCCTCTTCGCCTTCCACCTTCACTATCCACTTCTTCTTCAGCCACTTGAAGATAAACTTGCGCGTCTCGGTCAAGAGTTTCATCTCCTCGCGCTTGGCATTGAGCTGCTGTCGGCTGAATCGCTTGGGCAGACAGTCGTATATCGACTCGCTGCGTGCATTCTCGTCATCGCCGTAGTTGATCACCTCCACGAGATCCTCATATTTCTTGCCGAAGAGCTTCATCTGTCCCGCAAGGATATAGTCGGCGAAGAAATAATATAGCCTTCTCACCTTCGCGCGCTTTTTCGGGTCCTCGCCCCATAGGTGATACACCATCGTGGCGAGACGTGCGGCCGACGTCGAACTGCGCTTGTAGAAACTGTTGTGGGCGTATGAGCCGGTCTTGTTCACTTCGTCGCGCTGTTTGTCGCACCATGCCTTCTCGTCCTTGAAGAGCCATGTCATGTCCACATCGTGCATCGGTTGCAGCGTGTCCTCCTTGGTGTAGGTCTCGCTCATCAGTTGGCGTTGGGTCTCGGCTATCAGTTCGAGGTCGGCATCGCTCAGTTCCTTGAACATCGGCGAGTCGTCGCCCAGCAAGTCGCCCAGCGGGATATACACGTTGCGGTTCACGTTTCCGCTCTCTATCGCGTCCTTGTCCATATATCTGTTGAGGATGCGCGGAGTGGTGTTGAGGATTGAGCACCAGCAAATATCCACAGTGGCATTGTAACTACTCTCACAGTTCGTGTCTGTAGATATGAGAGCGCCACTATCATACGCTAATTTTGCGATGTCTCTTAGGTCGCCGAACGAGCCTCTGCGCTCCACGAGGGTGGACAGCTCGTTGGTGAACACCATGAACGTCAATGGTTCGCCATATTTCCTTATCATCATGTGGGCGCGCTTGATGATTTTGTTTCTGGTAAACTTGTTCAGGCAAATCTTCACCGTCACCGGCTCCTTGGGCTTGTCCTTCGAGTCACTCATCATGCGCTTCTGCTCCACCCATTCAAGTTCCTTGACCTCCTCCTTTCGGTCGCGCTCTATTACCGGAGCCATCGTGAGGTTATATACATCATCGCTGAACGACTTGCCGTCGCCACTCTGTGCCACCACGAAGCAGTGCACCAACAGCCGGTGGGGCTTGCGCTTGCCGTCGTAGAAATACACGAACTGCAACCTCGGGCTCATGGCGCACAGGCACGTGAGCACGCACAGCACATTTGCCACCTTAAACTCAGGCACCTCGGTCTGGTTCCAGAAGATGCGGAGAACCGGCGGGAAGTCGCTCGCCAGTATGTGCTCCACCGATACGAAACTCTTTTTCATTCCGCACCTCCCATTTTAATTATCTCCTGCACGGTGATGTCCTGCAGATAGGTTGTTCCGCCCTGCTGGGGATGATATTCGCGTGCCTGGAATCTCAGTGCCGCCCAAACCACATCGCCAGGCACGAAGCGTCGTGTGGCGAGAGTGCCGAGCAATGTGGCACTGAAGGAGTCCTCATACTTGCCCCCGATGAGTTGCAACACCACCGTTGACTTCTGTATTGTCGAGCCATCTTGCTTCTGCACAGTTACAGGCTCAGTCTGTACAATAACCTTAAAAATTGTCTTCATAATTATTTATTTATATAGTATTTTACTTAAGTTTCGGAAGTTATTTTAAACCACAGAGTTTAAGAGATATAGAGAGCTGCGCATCATGTTTGCCGCATGGAAAATCTGTGTCCTCTGTCGCTTGCGACCTACTCTATAAAACCACCAATCTCTTTTTCTCTTTGACTCTGTGGTTTAAATAAAATCCTTATACATAGAGAATTATTACATGCAAAACTTAAGTATTTTATTCATTGCGTCAGTAGCCTCGCAGTAAAGTAAGAAGGCGAAGTTGGGGATGTCGCGCGGGTCGATGGCCTTGGTGTGAATGCGAAATTGTCCGCGGTCGTTCTGCGTCATCGACAGCAGTTGCCCATCTACAATCTTAGTGCCTCGCTGCCGCGGGCGACGTGGCGCCGACTCCACAAACTGCATCTCCTTGGCATCGTGCGACATACTCATTGCGCCGTTCATCACCTTTCTTCCTTCACTCTCATTTTCGTCGTTAGTCACTATTGTGACCTTTACGTTCATCATTGTTTTTTTCATTGTTCCTTTATTTTTATTATGATACGATTTTTTCTTTCCTTCATCAGCATCTCGGTCACCCGCCTCACGGTCACCCTGCTGTTGATGATACTGCCCGGACCGTTGCGCTCGCCAAGCAGGATGCATCCCTCACTGTCATATTCGGCATTGTTGCCAGCGTGCATCCTGATGCCATCAAATCCAGCCACCCCAACGAGCAGCGGCAGGTAAGTGCCGAATCTTGGGCTTTTGGTCACCACCACGTCGTAAGTTCCCTCGGGTATAGCCGTCTTCCCCGCCACCTTTTTCTCGCCCTTGGCCAATGCTCGCCATTGCGGTTCGAGCGTGTCGGCCAGGTGTTTTCCGTTCTCGTCGGTGAGCACACCCTCGGTGTAGCCCCTCCGTCTTGTTGTTCTAGTCAATGTCAATTCCATAAATTTTGTCTTTTAAAAAAAATCACGATGCGAAATTACAACAATCTTTTCGCCCTGTGAAGGAAATGGCAGCACTATGCCTCCGCCAATTCCTTTTCTTCCCGTAAATGGCATAATTATGCTTTTGGGGGATAAGACAGCATTTCGTCGGTGATGGATTTCAGCAGGCATCGTGCAATCACGAGATAGTCGCAGAGCTGCTCGTCATACTTGCCGCTGAGCCAATCCTCCAATGGCCGGTTTAAGGCCTTTTCGCCGCCAGCCTTGCTCATGGCATTAGGGTTAGGCATGATTTTCCTCATCACCTCGGGAATGGGCACGCCATCGGGATACACCTTATTTATTATATAATACTCGGTATCCTTATATAGGTTATTCCCCATGACAATCCCGAAGTATTGCATCACCCTAAGCACCGCAAGCCACTTCTTCTTAGTGGAGAATACCTTCCTGATGCGCCCCCGGCCATCCGCAACTTCCAATGCAAAAGCCTTCTCAATGGCGCGTCTCATCATCGGCGGAGTGATTTCGAGGCTGGGGTCGGGCAGTTCCGCCCGCCTTGTAGAGCCGTTTTCCATCGCCGCTTGTTCGGCTTCATTCACATTCTCCCTGGCCGAGAAAATCAATTTCATTCCCAAATCAATCTTCTCGCCAGCAGTCAACATGGGCATTACCTTTGCCACCATTGCCTTGAGTTGCTCAACGGCAATCTTTTTTTCATTTTTTGTTTCCATCTATTTTCGCATTTTTTGATTTAACATTCTACCCCTCCGGCGATATGTCGTCGGGAGATATTTTTGCGAAAAGTCAGGAAACTCCGGAGTCCTTAAATCTTTTCGGCTGCAAAGATATGAAGATTACGGGATATTTTTGCTTCGTTTAATTTCGTATAAATAAACAAGTGTATTTCAATATGTTAGATATTAATTTTAAGCCCGAAAAATGACGAAAATTTAAAAATCCTTCCTGACAAAAGGACACAAAAAAACGGGGCGACATCCAATTTTCTTGGATATCGCCCCGTAATGTATCAGGGTATTTCAGCACATGGCGTATTGAGGAATAAGAATTTCAAATTGCCTCTTAATTTTCTCAATAAGTTCTTCCCATGTCCTGTGGATTATCTCTTCTTTCATTTCCTTGGCAGTTTTTATCACCGCCTCCTTCCATTCCATAAACCATTTCAGCATTTGCTGCAATCTCCTAACCGATGGAATCTTCAGTCCCTTTACGCCCGACATTATCCTATGGAAATGTGTCACCTTGCCATAGACAGTCTCGGTGTTGTTGAAAGTAACGCTAAACAAACTATAGTGACAGCATACAAGATATTTGGGTAAACTCTCACATAGCTTTATTGATTTGTGGTATAACTCCAGATGAGTCTTCTTGATTATCTTCACCACATTGCTATCTGAGATTTTCTCGCATAGCCGTTTTATTATCGGTCTGCCTCGTTTCGGCTTGTTGTCCTCTTTCTTGTCGATATGCAGAATGCGGTCGATTTTCTTCTGTTGAATATCATCCGCAATGTTTTGTGGATTATCGTGTTTTATTTCGACATCCATCATTGCAAGTGTATTCCGCATATTCTCCTCGTGTTTCCTCTCAGATAATATGTATTCTGTATCTTTGAGTCCGCAACCAGAAAAGAGGTTTATACAAAACTTTGAACAACTGTCGAAAACCTTGCCAATTGCATCATGGATTTTACTTTCAGAATATCTGATTAAATCTACTAAAAATGAGAACCTTTCGCGGTCTATAAATGCCGTTGTGGTTTTAGTTGATGGATCTTCTTTTTCTTGATTTTTATGCCTCCTGTTCATATTTTTTTTAAATAGTTTAATACTCCGTCCTATGACGTTGTGTCCAGCGGTTTCTCTGGCTTTCCTCTTCGAGGTGCTATGGCTAATCCTGATATAGAGCCACGCGAGGTCCGGGTACCCACATTCTTGATATCAATGAATGAAATTCCTTTCAGGTTGTGTTTGTCTTTTTTGTTTCGATAGGCAATCAGTTTAATAATTTAGATTGTGCAAAGATACTACTTTTCCATTAAATCAGCAAGAAAATTATGGAAAAATTTGCAGATTGAGATTTATTTAGTTGGTACAGGACCTCGTTGCGACGGTGATGGATTCCATCATATCAATAGCCTTATCATATATTACGGCATAAGAGGTGCATTGACACACTTGTGTGAATCAATGCACCTCTGACCTTTTAAATTCTTGCATGACTATATCATTAATTTAATCTCTCATCAATTAAGATTTCTCATGGCTAATAGTGCCCTTAGCTTTGTATCTGTATATGTTCGCCAAATCATCAGTTTTATGGGTTTATAGGCATCAAAGACCTGCGCCACGAACTTGATTTCGAACACCAAACGGAAATCGTTTTCATCGGCTGTCTCCACAAATTCATGCTTTGTGCCGATGCGAGCCACTTCTATCTGATAAAGGTCTCGTATTCCCTTGCCTTTAGAGTACGGCATAAAGTAATAGAGTTTGTTGAGCTTTACCGTGGAAGGGAATTTTTTGCCAGTGAAATAAACTCTTGCGTTTTGGTTGTTATATGGCACAATATACTTATCAGGCACCAATCCCACTAATACATTTTTTGAATCATCCAAGTCAAAAATGTTAGTTGGCTTTCTCCTGACAAACGGATTGTTGATGATATCAACATTCTTTGGATATTGCTCGTGCATATCGAACATGTCAATCTCAAAGAGTGTCGGAGGCAACATTCCATGTGCTGCATTATTTGCTTCTTCAAACTGACTATCCTCAGGATTTCCGGCATCGATGTCATTGAAAAGACGTATCAACGAACGGCCTATGGCGAATGCAAGATTTACAGGCACTGCATTGCCAATTTGCTTATATTGGTCGGCGATATTGCCTTCAAACTCCCAATTGTCTGGAAATGTCTGAATACGTGCGTATTCACGTACTGTCAGAGGGCGTGTTTCTGTAGGATGACAACGTTCCGTCTGCTTTTGGGCAGGAGCGCATGTCAGCGTCAGCGAGGGTTCATCCATTGAAAGACGGCGAGCCATTCCGGTTTTTCCACCTCCAAGATAGAAACTGCCACCCATATATTCTTTCTGTTCGTTTAATGGCAAATCTCGCCAGTCGCCACCCTCCGGCACCATTGCCATCACGCGGGCTTTTTTAGCTGGATAGAGTTGGCCTTCAGATGCAGGTACGTCCTGGTCGAAAAGGTCGCCGCTGAAAAAGGCATCACGCAATGTCATTATGCGGCGATATGGATCTGGCCATTTAAAACGAACACCTCTTTCATAGATGTCATTACGGATGGCTACCAGAATCAGACGTTCACGCTTTTGCGGAACCTGATACATGATAGCCTTCAGCACGCGAGGTTCAACCAATGTATAACCCAACTCCTTGATTACATTCCGTATCACTTCAAGTGTCTTGCCATTATCATGAGAAATCAAGCCTTTTACGTTCTCACCCATGAATACTTTGGGACGTATTTCCTTAACGGCACGAGCCAACTCAAAGAACAACGTTCCGCGAGTGTCGTTCAATCCTCCCTTTTTGCCGGCATAGGAGAATGCCTGACAAGGAAAACCGCCGGAAAGTAAATCTACTTTGTCTTGTAAGGGTGTGAAATCCACCTGATGAACATCTCCTTCCAACACATTCCATTCTGGATGATTCTTGCGGAGAGTCTGACAGGCCATAGAGTCCATCTCATTAAGTAGCACATGGCGGAAACCTGCTAAATGCATACCTAAAGCTAATCCTCCTGCACCGGCAAATAATTCTACGGATGTATAATCGCGCAGAGGAGCCACATGAAATTCTTCATCCCAGTTTGTGTCGAGCATCATCTTGACAGGCTCAACGCCCGTAAGTTCTTCCATATAGAAACCTTTCTTTCCTTTCTCGTTGTTGTGATAGGGATATACGCCATTCTCCCCCCACTTTTGCACAGTGGCGAGTGAAGTGCCTGTAAGGTCGGCTAAATTCGTTGCTGATAAAAATGTTGGCATGGTCAAAAACTGTCAAATCCTTCGTATGTTTTAAAAGCGAGCAGATATAGACTCCTATAGAAATTTGTCTTGTCCAACTCATCGTACACCGTATTCTTGAGCATTGCTGATTCATCTTCTGCAATAACATCATCAAGAATGTCAGGAAGTGCCTTGCATAGTTTGAAGAAAGCATCTTTTTCGCCAAATACTATTTCGTAGAACTTGTCTAACGACACGCGTAGAATCCTGTCATGAGAAAATTGACGGCCATCGACAGTAACTTTCCACTTTCTATTCTGAGAGCGCTTGGCAATTACCTCAACTAACATACAAGTTGCCTTGTCATCCATGAGAATCTTATCCTGCATTTTCATATAGGTCTTTTGTGAGGCTGCAGAATTCATGGTGTTGTGTTTATTCTTCATCTCCACATAGATGTGAAGGTCATCGTTCAGAATGTCGAAACCTCCTTTATCTCCATTGGCCGGCACTTCCCAACCATTTCCAGCCAGCCTGAACAGATACTGATGGAAATATCCTATACGATTATTGTTCGTCTTGTCTATTTGACGGATACATTCCGACTCTATGGTCTGAGCTATCGTTTGTCCATAGATTATGGAGTCAAATGTCAATTTGATAGGGTCAATGATGTTCTTATTGAATTCCTTCAGATTTATACTGCGACGGTATTGCAAAACCGTTGATTTAACGTGATTAAAGATATCCTTGTCAGAAATGAATCCTAAATTGTAATTCTTCTTATTACAATCTATATCATTCTGTTTGCTGATATTTGTATTTTCTGTTTCCATTTGCATCTGATTTTATCACACATAATTTAATTTTGGCAGTGATAGTCATACTTCATACATGATAACCACTATGATATTTGATGCAAAGATACAACTTTTCCATTAAATCAGCAAGAAAATCACGGAAAAATTTGTAGATTGAGATTTATTTAGTCGGCACAGGAGCTCGTTGCGACGGTGATGGATTCCATCATATCAATAGCCTTATCATATATTACGGCATCAGAGGCGCATTGACATGATTTACCTCTGATCCTTGGTTAAATAATCATAATTATCACTGCGGTTCATTGGTCGTTATGGAATTATTGTCTATCTTTGCACAAAATAAAATAAAGAGCTTGCCGTAGCCAAATGGAATGAATATTTTGGCAATTCAGAAATGTTAGAGGAGGACTGATTATGGTTATAACAAAAATTTGGTTTGAGAATGACAGACTGTACGGTTTGACCGATGAAGGGAAGATAGTGTGGCAATCATTATTATGGTATAAGCGACTAAGAAATGCCACGGATGATGAGCGCAACGACTATGAAATCGATGATGAGGGGATTCATTGGTATGAGCTTGATGAAGACGTTTCGTTTGAAAGTTTTGAGTATGACAATCCCGAACCAGTAGGAGTATCCAAACTATTTCTTACTCATCCAGAAGTTAATCCATTGGCAGTTGCCAAAAGGTTGGGAATTAACCCTGGATTGATGACACATTATATTAATGGTACCCGCAAGCCTTCCAAAGACTGCGAGTCGAAGATTTATAATGAAATAAAAGTTATAGGTGAGAGTTTGGCTGCTATTGGTTCATAGGGACAGGTATTCGTTAATTATTTGTAACATTTTCATTCTTTTTGTTGCCGTTTCAATAAAATACATTACCTTTGCCAACAAAATAGAGAGATATGGCAAGTCGCAGCCATTCTTCAAGAACAGGAGCATATATTATGTCTCGGAGTCGATAGCCCGCCAGGGCGAGCGAGGGTTGGCATGGAACTATGCGATAGACTCGGTCTATCTTGTGGCATTCCTCAACTTCAGTCCGATAGACTTCAAGAAACAGTTCCGCACGGATGTCGTTCTGGCAGAAAAAGGAACCAAGGAGCAGTTCTCCGACAAGTTGCGGATGATATTCCTACAGCTCCCGTTGTTCACGAAGGAGGCTGATGAATGTGAGAATCAAGTAGAACGTTGGATTTATTTGTTAAAGAATATGGAAACACTAAACAGATTACCCTGGGCGGCTCAGAGTGCCGTCTTCCAGAAGCTCGAGAGCATAGCCGATGTTGGCGGAATGACCCGTGCCGAGCGCCTGCAATACGACGAGGCACTGAAAAAGTTCCGCGACACCATTAGTGTGTTTGAGGGAGTGCGTATGGAAGGACGTATGGAAGGACGTATGGAAGGGCGCGAAGAGGGTCTGAAGGAAGGAGCGGTTGCAAATGCCCGCAAGATGAAAGCCTATGGTTTGGCATTGGAGATGATATCTGATATAACGGGTTTGACAATAGATGAAGTGAGGGGCTTGTAGTTCTTCAACTTCGCAATTCAATATACCTCAAATAATCCAAGTCCAAAGTCTTCCGGTGCCCATATTGGAGAGCCAGGGATGTTCCTCCGACAAGACGCATGTCGGAGAGAATGGACAGTTGTGACAGTTTATTCAAGAGTTCCAGGGTGTTGGGCTCGATTGTGCGGTATGATAACATCTGTAGTCTTCCTTTTTTGTATGACTTATAGCGGAGATGAAAGATAGACAGATAGGATCGAGTGTTCTCATCTTTTTACATTCGCTGACTATTTTGTCCAAACCATAATATGAGAGAATAACTTTCCAATCACATAACTCTCCATATTCCAGAACACGCTGAATTATGAAAGTCGCATGCTTGTCAAAGTCAATGTCATTTTTGTCAACATCCCAAAACAGGATATTCGACAATTCGTTCCCAATATCACTATGTGTATTCATCTATAAATCTGTTTTTATTATGCAAAGATAAGTAAAAGAATCGGGAATCGTATATGTTTACTTTTGTTTTAACATAAAATTAACATGCTCACAGTGGCATCGTAACTATTCAGCAGTTAGTATTCCTTTATACACAGTGGATTAAAAGCACTGTAAAATCCTTTAACAATTGAGTGCTCCCGATTTTTCCGAAATTCCCGTACCCCCCTACGGCATTCTATTTTGCGAGAATCT
>JALERP010000077.1 GCA_022764085.1 Prevotella sp. | reverse complement strand
ATGATTTAATCTGCCCGAAGGCTCTGTGTTCTCCGTCGCTTGCGACCTACTCTATATAAACAAAAATCTCTTTTCCTCTTTATCTCTGTGGTTTAAATAAACCCCTTATACATTGGGAATTATCACTTCAGAAAGTTGAGTCCTTAACTCCTCAAACTCCTTTAACTCCTCCCCCAAAAGCTATTTATAATCCTTTTCCCTGATAGTCGTGTCGAAATACACGGCTTTTGTCTTGCCAGAACAATACACATATCTGAAACTGTAACCAGCATCCTTGTACAACTTCATATTGGTGGTGTTCTTCAATTCGTCGGTGAGGACCTTTTTCATATTAATTTTCTTGAACACGGCCGATGTGTCAGCAGCACCTTCAAGATGATACCAATAGGCGAGGGTATGTGAAGACTTGTCAAACGTCATACTGTCGATGATGATGTTTTCGTCAATCCTTGCAGGGCACTTTTTCCTTGTAAACTCATCAGCTTCATTGGCACACTTGTCCTCCAGTGATTCCTGACAGGACGCAAGGGCCATAGCCAGCATTGTGGTGATAATCCAAACTTTCTTCATTGTCGTTTATTTCTATTATAATTGCAATTTTTGGCTGCAAAGTTACAAAAAATTGCTCTAAATCAATAAATTTATAGAAATAATCGTCATTTTATTCTATTTTTCTTGAAAAAGATTTGCAAATATCAGTCTTTTTTTGTATTTTTGCACCTTAAAATTGAGATATATCAATGGAGAAGACAAGAAATTTCTGCATAATAGCACATATAGACCACGGTAAGTCAACACTTGCCGACAGACTTTTGGAATATACCAATACCATACAGGTAACCGAAGGGCAGATGCTCGACGACATGGACCTCGAAAAGGAAAGAGGAATAACCATCAAGAGTCACGCCATACAGATGGAATATACTCGCAACGGAGAGAAATATATACTAAACCTGATAGATACCCCGGGACACGTCGATTTCTCATACGAGGTCTCGAGAAGCATAGCCGCCTGCGAGGGCGCATTGCTCATTGTTGATGCCACACAGGGAGTGCAGGCTCAAACCATATCTAACCTGTATATGGCTATCGACCATAATCTGGAAATCATACCCGTCATCAACAAGATTGACATGCCAAGCGCAATGCCCGACGAGGTGGAGGACGAGATTGTTGACCTCATAGGTTGCGACCCGGAAGACATCATTCGCGCAAGCGGCAAGACCGGCGAGGGCGTGGAGGACATACTCAACGCCGTGGTGGACAGGATTCCTCATCCCGAGGGCAAGACCGAGGCACCGCTGCAGGCCCTTATCTTCGACTCAGTGTTTAACTCGTTCAGGGGTATCATCGCATACTTCAAGATTGAGAACGGAACGATACGTCAGGGCGACAAGGTGAAATTCTTCAATACTGGAATGGAATACACAGCCGACGAGATAGGAGTGCTGAAGATGGACATGATACCCAGAAAGCAGCTTTCAACAGGCGACGTGGGATATATAATAAGCGGTATAAAGGACTCGAAGGAGGTGAAGGTGGGCGACACCATCACCCATGTGGCACGACCGTGCGACAAGGCCATCGAGGGATTCCAGGAAGTGAAGCCGATGGTGTTCGCCGGTGTATATCCGATTGACCCGTCGGAATACGAGAACCTGCGCGCCTCGCTTGAGAAACTGCAGCTCAACGACGCGTCGCTCACGTTCCAGCCTGAGTCGTCGATAGCATTGGGATTCGGATTCAGATGCGGTTTCCTCGGACTGCTCCACATGGAAATTGTGCAGGAGCGCCTCGACCGTGAGTTCAATATGGACGTAATCACCACAGTGCCCAACGTGTCATATATGTGCTACGACAAGCAGGGTGGGGAAAAAGAAGTACACAACCCGTCGGGACTGCCCGAACAGACGATGATAGACCATATCGAGGAGCCGTATATCAGGGCGACCATCATCACCGCCGCCGACTTCATAGGCCCGATAATGACACTGTGTCTCGACAAGCGCGGAGAACTGATAGACCAGCAGTATGTGAGCGGCAACCGCGTGGAACTGCATTTCATGCTGCCGTTGGGAGAGATAGTCATCGACTTCTACGACAAGCTCAAGAGCATCTCCAAGGGATATGCCTCGTTTGACTATCATGTGGATTGCTTCCGCCCGTCGAAACTGGCCAAGCTCGACATCCTGCTCAACGGCGAGCCGGTGGATGCCCTATCCACACTGACACACCAGGACAATGCCGTGACCTTCGGAAGGCGAATGTGCGAGAAGCTGAAGGAGCTTATACCGCGCCAACAGTTTGACATAGCCATCCAGGCTGCCATCGGGGCAAAGATTATCGCACGCGAGACCATCAAGTGCGTACGCAAGGATGTGACGGCAAAATGCTACGGCGGAGACGTGAGCCGCAAGCGCAAACTACTCGAAAAGCAGAAGAAAGGAAAGAAAAGAATGAAGCAGATAGGCAATGTGGAAGTGCCGCAGAAGGCATTCCTTGCCGTGCTGAAGTTAGATTAATTAAAAAAACTAATTATTATTACTATGGCAACACTTGGCATTACAAAACGTGACGTTGCAAGAGAGTTGGCGCGTCGCTATAGCACAATGACCCACGAGGAGCTTGACATGCTCGAGAACATCCTCGTGCCCATGAAGTTCTCCAAGAGCGAGCTTGTACTTGGGGAAGGAGAGGTATGCACCAACTTCTATTGGATTGTCAAAGGAATGCTCCGGCAGTTCTACTACAAAAACGGCAAGGAAGTGACTGAACACATGGCTACAGAAAACAGTATGGTGATGTGTATTGAAAGCCTCTTTCTTGAGCAACCAAGCAGCCTTCAGATAATTGCATTGGAGACCACCATCGTATTCGCAATACCAAGGGCTGCACTTGAGCAGGTTGCCATGCGCAGCGTGAATATACAGATACTATATAGAAAGATATTGGAGGAGTCGCTCATACAGAGCCAGGTGAAGGCGGACATGCTCCGTTTCGCTTCGGCACAGGACCGATACGCACGCTTAGTCAAGACGCAGTCGCAGCTTGTGCTCCGCGCCCCGCTTGTATATATTGCAAGCCTGCTGCAGATGACACCCGAGACATTGTCGCGAGTGCGCACTGCATCACTGACGTCCTAAATGGCAGAATAACGATCGATGAGCATCTTTCTGTACTTGCGTCCTATCTTGATGTGTTTTACCCTGTCAAACGGGGGATAGAAGACGCATTCATTTTTTACCACCTCAACAAGATAGTCAATATTGATGATATATTTTTGACTAACCTGCATGAAGCGCTGGTCAATTGCGAGAATATTATCGCAGTTGACACTGCGCTTTAGTTGTATGGGGTCTTTGCATCCTGCCACTATTACCTCCCAAAGTCTATCGATATGGTTATACTGGAATGCACAGATGTCCTGCTTGTTTACCAGTCGGAAGTCGGCGTAAGTAGTGAAAATGAGCATCTTGTCATGGTCGAGGATTGATTGCACGCAATTATGCAACGGCGAATCTCCTGACTGCATTTCCCTTTGCTTGATGATTCTGCTGATGACGTTTTTCAGTTCCCTGTCATCTACGGGTTTTAGCAGATAGTCGAATGCGTTCAGCCTGAATGAAGGCAGCATATAGTCGTCGTGTGCCGTGTACATAACGACTTGGCACCATCCTCTGACAGCCTTGTCCAGTTGTGAGAGCAACTCCAATCCCGACATGTCAGGCAATTCCACGTCAAGGAATATTATCTCAGGGTTTACATCGGCAGACAGATGTAAACCGCTGCTGCATGTCGTGGCACTGCCGCACAATTCCACCTGCGGGTAGTGGGACAATTTCATTGTCAGTGTCTCTATTGACGCCTTGTCGTCATCGATGATAATAGTTCTCATTATTCCTATTCCTTGAAATTGTTGAATGATATGTTCTTTGGGATTCTCAGCGTGGCTTTGCAGCCGACGGCATTTCCTTTTTCATCTGTTATGTTAGTGATGCTGAAATGCATTTTCGACTTGTTTCCACTATTGATGAATGTAATCATCTGTCTTATCACGTTCAGACCTGTGGCAGTGGAATTGGGGGATGGTATCCTGCAGTCATAGCCTTTTCCATTGTTTTCCACCATAACGGAATAATCGTCATTGTCTTCTATGGCCCTGATGGTAAGGTGTTTTTCCTTGTCGATAGCCTTCAGTCCGTGCTTTATCGCGTTTTCCACGAGAATCTGCACCAGCATTGGAGGCAGGCACAGCTGTTGTATGTCACATCTGATGTCCTTGCAGTAATGCAGTGACTCGCCAATCAGCTTTTGCTCGATGGTCACGTAACTATCCACGAAATCCAGTTCTTCCTTCAGTGAAATCGAGGATTTGCCCAGTAATTCAAGGTTGCGGCGTATGAGTTTCGACAGTTCGACAAGTGTGTTGTCATCCTTTTGTCCGCCAAGGCCTATCTGTTGGTTCAGCACGTTGAACACAAAATGCGGTGAAATCCTCTGCCTGATGTTTTCCTGTCTCAGGTTTATCACCTTGAGTTGCAGCTGCAGCCTTCTTTTCTTGATGTATATGAACATATAAGCCGATGACAGCATCACTGTCACGAGAGCCAGTACGATGATCATCACCGTTACCCTGGCAGTCATCACCTCTTCGTTCTTCTTGTTTATAGCCATCTCGTGGTGCAGCTTAAGAGTGTCGGCGGTGAACCTCATCATTATCTCCATAGAGCGCATGTTCATCTTGTTATGCGCCATGGAGTCCTCCTCAGCCTGAGTATGTTCGGTCAGTTCGAGGGCTTTTCTGTAGTCTCCTGTCAGGCTGTAGTACTGTTTCATATATCTTGCCCTGATACCCTTCATTGACTGTTCGATAGGGAACTTGTAGTGTTCGCCGCTTACAATCTGCTTTACCCTGTCCAACTGACCTTTTTTTACGGCTATACCTATTTTTATAGTACCTATATAATAAATGGCGGATTCCACATTGTATTTCCTGTAGAATGGCTCTATCTCGTCGATGAGAATCTGTGCGCTGTCGGTGTTGCCAAGGTTAAGATATACATCGGCAAGGTTGATTTTGCACAGGCTTATGTCGTTGATGTTCTTATCGCCGCCATTGTCTTCTATTAGCCTTTTCATCCTGAGGAACATGTTCTTTGCTGCCAAGTAGTCACCAGAGAAATAATAGAGGTTGCCGTAGTTGTTGAGGAAATACACTTGCATGTTGTATTTCATCATGTTGAACCTCGCGTCGGCATCCTCGTAGTATTTTTGCGCGTTGCCGTAGTCCTGCAGCTGGGTATAAATCCTGCCCAACCCCATATTGATGCTTGCTATTGACCTTTCAGGCAGGTTAAGCGAGTCAGCCACATAAAGGGCGCGTCTGTACCATTGGGCGGCGTTGGGCAGGTCATCCCTGAACACGTATGCGTCGCCTAAGTTCGCGGCCATATTAGGAGCGTTGTATATAATGTCGCTTTGCATTGCCGTCGAGTAGGCCTTGGTGAAGTATATAATTGCCGAGTCGTTGTCCTGGCGCATGGTATGATAGTAGGAAGCCTTGAGGGCATATCCCCGGCTTTTGATTCCCATGATCCTGGGAGTCTTGTTGGATATGGAATTAGTCCACACCAAGGTCTTGTCGGCATAATAGAGCATTGAGTCGGCTGGGTTGGCTATGGTGTATCTCATTCCCTTCGTGGCGAATAATTCATAGTAGTCTGCGCTGTCCTTGGCCAGCGACATTAAGCTGTCGCATATTGCCATAAACTTTGGACTGGCATATCCAATTGAGTCAACAAGCATAGTAATCCTGTCGTGCTGAAGCTCACTTCTGGTGTCCTCGCCAGAATTCTTCCCACACGCAGTAAGCAATAAGGCAGAAGCCATTGCCGCGGCTTTTAGCAGATTGCAATATTTTCCCACATTTACAACTAAAGTTAGCATATTATTAGTTTTTGACTGCAAAAGTAATTCTTTTTTGTCAAAAAACAAAACTTTTTTGTTAATTTATCGGGATTTTCTTGTGTAAATCGAAAAATAAGCGTAATTTTGCACGCATAAAACAACATTATATACAAAATTTATGTGTGGAATAGTAGGTTATATAGGAAAGAAAGACGCTTTTCCAATCCTTATAAAAGGACTGAGAAGGCTCGAGTACAGAGGTTATGACAGTGCCGGTGTTGCATTGGTCAACTCAGACGGTAATCTCAATGTCTATAAGACAAAGGGAAAGGTAGATAATTTAGTTGAATATTGCAGCGACAAGAACGTAAGTGGCACCGTGGGAATAGCACATACACGCTGGGCGACACACGGTGAACCATCCTCTCTAAACGCCCATCCGCATTATTCAATGTCGAAGAATCTTGCGATTATCCACAACGGCATCATTGAGAACTATGCTGACCTCAAGGTCAAGTTGTCGGCCAAGGGGGTGAAATTTGTAAGCGACACTGATACGGAAGTGCTTGTGCAGTTGATAGAATACATACGCGAACAGAAAAACACAGACTTGCTTACAGCCGTACAGTTGGCCCTGCACGAGGTGATAGGGGCATACGCCATAGCAGTGCTTGACCATTCTGCACCCGATCAGATTATTGCAGCCCGCAAGCAGTCTCCACTTGTAGTGGGCATTGGCGAGGACGAATTCTTCATCGGTTCTGACGCCAGTCCTCTTATTGAATATACAGACAAGGTGGTTTATCTTGAGGACGGCAACATTGCCGTTATTCACCGTGGCAAGGAATTGGAGGTGGTAAATATATATAACCGAAAGATTAACCCGGAAATCCAGACAGTTGACCTAAACCTCGGCCAGATAGAGAAAGGCGGCTATCCACACTTTATGCTCAAGGAAATATTCGAGCAGCCAGATTGTATAACCAACTGTATGCGCGGACGTGTAAATGTGGATATAGACAATGTTGTGCTCAGTGCAGTCATCGACTACAAGAAACAGTTGCTCAACGCCAAGCGTTTTGTCATCGTTGCCTGCGGCACTTCATGGCATGCGGGCCTTATCGGAAAGCAGATTATCGAGAGCCTTTGCCGCATACCAGTAGAAGTGGAATATGCCTCGGAGTTCCGCTACCGCAATCCGGTAATAACAAAGGACGATGTGGTGATTGCCATATCACAATCAGGCGAGACTGCCGACACACTCGCGGCGGTGAACCTTGCGAAAGAGAACGGGGCGTTTATTTATGGTATTTGCAACGCCATCGGCTCAAGCATCCCCCGTGCCACACATACCGGCAGTTACATACATGTGGGTCCGGAGATTGGCGTGGCTTCAACAAAGGCTTTCACAGGTCAGGTCACAGTGCTCTCTATGCTTGCCCTCGCCCTTGCCAATGAGCGTGGTACCATCAGCAAGGAGGAATACAAGAAAATTGTAAAGGAACTCTACGATATACCTTCAAAGATGAAGGAAGTGCTGAAACTCAACAACCGCATTGCCGACCTTAGCCGCTCGTTCACTTACGCCCGCGACTTCCTGTTCCTCGGACGCGGATACAGCTACCCCGTAGCACTCGAAGGCGCGCTCAAACTAAAGGAAATTAGTTATATACATGCCGAAGGTTATCCCGCCGCCGAGATGAAACACGGTCCTATTGCACTCATTGACTCAGACATGCCTGTTGTGGTGATAGCCACACACAACGCCATGTACGAGAAGGTACTGTCGAATATACAGGAGGTAAAGGCAAGGCAGGGAAAGGTCATCGCAATTGTAACAAAGGGTGACGACACGATAAGCCGTATTGCTGACGAGGTCATAGAGATGCCGCAGACAATAGAATGCCTCGAACCGCTGCTCTCCACAATACCGCTGCAGATGCTGGCATACCACATTGCCGTATGCAAGGGCAAGAACGTGGATCAGCCGCGCAACCTGGCCAAGTCGGTTACGGTAGAATAATACCTTTTATAATATATAATGGAACAACTAAAACACGAATGCGGAGTGGCGATGATAAGGCTTCTGAAACCACTCGACTATTATCAGAAGAAGTATGGCACGTGGATGTACGGCGTCAACAAGCTATACCTCATGATGGAAAAACAACACAACAGAGGACAGGAGGGAGCCGGTATCGCCTGTGTCAAGCTCGATACCGCTCCCGGAAATGAATATATGTTTCGAGAGAAAGCGGAAGGCTCTAATGCCATCACCGAGATTTTCAAGACGGTGCAGACGGGATTTGCCTCGCTCTCTCCCGAAAAGCTCAACGACTCTGATTTTGCCAAGAAAAACGTTGACTTTGCCGGTGAGCTATATATGGGGCATCTCAGGTATTCAACTACCGGCAAAAGCGGATTGAAGTATGTGCATCCATTCCTGCGAAGGAACAACTGGCGGGCAAAGAACCTTTGCCTGTGCGGAAATTTCAACATGACGAATGTAGATGAGATATTCGACAAAATAACGGCGATGGGACAGTGCCCGCGAATCTACAGCGACAGTTATATCATGCTCGAATGGATGGGGCACAGACTCGACCGCGAAGTGGAACGCAACTTCAACGACGCAAAAGACCAGGGACTGCAAGGCACAGATATTACCGACTATATCGACAGCCATGTCAGGATGAGCAATGTGTTAAAGACCACAATGCCTGATTTCGACGGAGGTTATGTCATGTGCGGCATCACGGGAAGTGGAGAGATGTTCTCAATGCGTGACCCATGGGGAATACGCCCCGCGTTCTATTATATTAATGATGAGATTGCCGTTCTCGCCAGTGAGCGGCCTGTACTTCAAACTACATTTGACCTTGAGTGTGAAGACATAAAGGAACTGCAACCTGGCCACGCCATGATTGTAAGGCGTGACGGCACTGCCACTATCGAGAAGATACTCGAACGTCGCGGTGACTCTGCATGCTCATTCGAGCGCATCTATTTCAGCCGAGGTTCCGACCGCGACATCTACCAGGAGCGAAAAAGGCTTGGAGAACAGCTAATGGAGCCTATTCTTAAGGCTGTTGACGGTGACGTGGAGCACACCGTCTTCTCTTTCATCCCAAATACTGCCGAAGTGGCTTATTACGGTATGCTCCGGGGTTTTAAGGAATATACCAACGAACTAAAGATAAGAAAGATAGAAAGTCTCGACCATAAACCCAGCCATGAGGAACTCAAGGAAATAATGCACAGCTATGTGCGTTCGGAGAAGGCTGCATGGAAGGACATAAAACTGCGCACCTTCATTACCGAAGGCAACTCACGAAATGACCTCGCATCACATGTGTATGACATTACGTATGATGTCTTGGAGCGAGGAGTGGATAATCTTGTAATAATTGACGACAGTATTGTAAGGGGAACGACACTCAAGGAGAGCATCATAAAGATTCTCGACCGTCTGCATCCACGAAAGATAGTCATTGTCAGTTCATCACCGCAAATACGCTATCCTGACTATTACGGTATTGACATGGCGCGACTGGAGGAGTTCATTGCATTTAGGGCATGTATAGAACTTCTTAAGGAGCGGGGGATGCATCAGTTTATTGACGATGTCTATCGTCATTGCCGTGAGGAAATACTGAAACCTAAGCAGGAGATGGCTTGCAGGGTTAAGGAGCTTTACAAGCCTTTTACGGTTGACGAGCTCAACCGCAAGATGGTGGAAATGCTCAGGCCTGCGGAGGTCAGCACTCCCATCGAGCTTGTCTTTCAGAGTATAGAGGGACTGCATAAGGCTATCCCCAACCACAATGGCGACTGGTACTTCACGGGCAATTTCCCCACTCCGGGCGGTATGAAACTTGCCAACCAGGCATTCATCAATTATTACGAGAAAGTATATCAGTACTCAACTAAGTTTTAAATATTAACGAATGAAGAATGTAACGTTAGTCCTTGAAGACGGGACAAAATTCCACGGGAAATCGTTTGGCTACGACCAACCCGTAGCAGGAGAGGTTGTATTCAATACGGCAATGATGGGATATCCAGAGAGTCTTACCGACCCATCCTACGCTGGTCAGCTGATGACTCTTACCTATCCATTGGTGGGTAACTATGGAGTGCCTCCATTTACATTGGAGCAAAATGGTATGGCCACCTTTATGGAGAGTGACAAAATCTACGCTTCGGCAATTATCGTAGCCGACTATAGTGAGAAGTATTCACATTGGAATGCGGTAGAAAGTCTCGCCGACTGGCTTAAACGTGAACATGTACCTGGTATCACAGGTATCGACACACGCCAACTCACCAAAGTGCTGCGCGAGCATGGTGTGATGATGGGTAAGATAATCTTTGACGATGAGCCGGACAATATCCCAACAGCAGAGTACGAAGGCGTCAACTGGGTTGACAGGGTAAGTTGCAAGGACATTATACGCTATAATGAGGGAGCCGGAAAGAAGGTGGTGCTCGTTGACTGCGGTGTGAAGAACAATATCATTCGTTGTCTCGTCAATCGTGGCGTGGAGGTTATCCGAGTGCCATGGAACTATGACTATACATCAATGGAATTCGACGGTTTGTTCCTGGGCAACGGACCTGGCGACCCCGACATGTGCGAGGATGCAGTGAAGGTAATCCGCAAGCAAATGTCGATGAGCCGTAAGCCTATATGCGGTATATGTATGGGCAACCAGCTCCTTGCAAAGGCTGGTGGAGCCACAATATACAAGCTAAAGTATGGTCACCGTTCCCACAACCAGCCTGTTCGCGAGGTGGGCACTAACCGATGCTATGTAACAAGCCAGAACCATGGTTATGCCGTGGATGCCAAGACATTGGGAAGCGAATGGCGTGAACTATTCGTCAACATGAACGACGGCTCCAACGAAGGTGTTGCCCACAAGGAGAATCCCTGGTTCACAAGCCAGTTCCATCCCGAGGCATGCTCCGGCCCGATAGACACAGAGTTCATGTTCGACCGTTTCATCCAAACCCTACATTAATCCAAATCACCAACAACACCCACATTATTTCAAAAAAATAAAATGAAAGACGACAATATAAAGAAAGTCCTGCTCCTTGGTTCGGGAGCATTGAAAATCGGTGAAGCCGGTGAGTTTGACTACTCAGGTTCACAGGCATTGAAGGCACTACGTGAGGAAGGTATCGAAACAGTGCTTATCAATCCCAACATCGCCACTGTACAAACATCTGAGGGAGTGGCTGACCAAATATATTTCCTACCGGTACAGCCGTACTTCGTGGAGCGTGTCATACAGAAAGAACGCCCCGATGGTATTCTTCTTGCTTTTGGCGGACAAACAGCCCTCAACTGTGGTGTGGAGCTTTACCGTTCGGGCATACTTGAAAAATATGGCGTGCGTGTGCTCGGAACTCCGGTACAGGCAATTATGGACACGGAAGACCGCGAGCTTTTCGTGTCCAAACTCAACGAGATTGACGTAAAGACAATAAAGAGCGAAGCATGCGAGACAATAGACGAGGCTCGCCGTGCAGCCGCTTCACTTGGCTATCCTGTTATCTTGCGAGCCGCATATGCCCTTGGTGGACTTGGTTCGGGTTTCTGCGATAATGAGGAAGAACTCAACAAACTTGCGGAGAAGGCATTCTCATTCTCACCACAGGTACTTGTGGAGAAGAGTCTCAAGGGATGGAAGGAGATTGAGTACGAGGTTGTTCGCGACAAGTATGACAACTGCATCACTGTCTGCAACATGGAGAATTTCGACCCTCTCGGAATACATACCGGCGAGAGTATTGTCATAGCTCCTTCTCAGACACTTACCAATAGCGAGTATCACAAACTGCGCGCACTGTCCATCAAGATTGTGCGCCATATCGGTATAGTGGGAGAGTGCAACGTTCAGTACGCCTTCGACCCACAAAGCGAGGACTACCGTGTAATCGAAGTAAATGCCCGCTTGAGCCGTTCGTCCGCATTAGCCTCAAAAGCAACGGGTTATCCTCTTGCCTTTGTAGCAGCAAAACTCGGTATGGGTTATGGACTTTTTGAGTTGAAAAACTCAGTCACAAAAACCACTTCCGCTTTCTTTGAACCAGCTCTCGACTATGTGGTATGCAAGATTCCAAGATGGGACCTTTCCAAGTTCCGTGGTGTAGATAAGGAACTTGGTTCGTCGATGAAGTCGGTGGGAGAGGTTATGGCTATCGGCCGTAACTTCGAGGAGGCTATCCAGAAAGGACTACGCATGATAGGACAAGGTATGCATGGCTTTGTGGAGAACAAGGAATTACAGATACCTGACATCGACGCTGCCCTTCGTGAGCCAACTGACAAGCGCGTGTTCATCATATCGAAGGCAATGCACGCCGGATACACCATCGACCAGATACATGAGCTAACCAAGATTGACAAATGGTTCCTTGAAAAACTACAGCACATTATCGACATTGACGAGAAGCTGAAAGCAGTAGGCAACGTGAATAATCTCCGCAAGGACTTGCTTCGCGAGGCTAAGGTTTATGGATTCACTGATTTTCAGATTGCCCGTGCTGTTGGTCTTGAGACTGAATTGCGCAGTATGAGCAAGGCTGGGCTTGTCATACGCACATTGCGCAAGAACTACGGAATATTGCCCGTGGTCAAGCAGATAGACACCCTTGCCGCCGAATATCCCGCACAGACTAACTATCTTTATGTGACATACGCGGGAGTGGCCAGCGACATAAACTTCGAGAACGACAAGAAGTCAATTATTGTGCTTGGTTCAGGAGCTTATCGCATAGGTTCGTCGGTGGAGTTCGACTGGTGTGGTGTACAGGCTCTCAACACTATCCGCAAAGAGGGCTACCGCTCGGTTATGATAAACTATAATCCCGAGACCGTTTCCACTGATTATGACATGTGCGACCGTCTGTATTTCGACGAACTGACATTCGAGCGTGTTATGGATATCATCGAACTGGAGAACCCGTCGGGGGTTATTGTCAGCACAGGCGGCCAGATACCCAACAACCTCGCCATGCGCCTTGACGAGCAGCATGTGCCAATACTCGGCACCTCAGCCAAGGACATTGACAATGCTGAGGACAGGGCAAAGTTCTCATCCATGCTGTCACGCAACGGTATCGACCAGCCAGCTTGGAGTGCCCTCACATCTATGGATGACATAAACAAGTTCATCGACGAGGTGGGATTCCCAGTACTTGTACGTCCGTCATACGTGCTTTCTGGAGCTGCGATGAACGTGTGCTCCAACCAGGAAGAACTTGAAAAGTTCCTCAAATTGGCTGCCAATGTCAGTGAGGACCACCCTGTGGTGGTAAGCCAGTTCATTGAGCATGCCAAGGAGGTTGAGATGGATGCAGTGGCACGCAATGGCGAGATTATCGCCTATGCCATTTCCGAGCACATCGAGTTTGCAGGAGTCCATTCCGGTGACGCCACAATCCAATTCCCGCCCCAAAAACTTTACTGTGAGACAGTCAGACGCATCAAGCGCGTCAGCAAGAAAATAGCCGAAGAACTTCATATCAGCGGCCCATTCAACATACAATTCCTCGCGCGTGATAATGACATTAAGGTCATAGAATGTAACCTGCGTGCATCAAGGTCGTTCCCCTTCGTCAGCAAGGTGTTGAAGATAAACCTTATCGAACTTGCCACGAAGGTGATGTTGGGACTGCCTGTAGAGAAGCCGCACAAGAATCTCTTCGACCTCGACTACGTGGGCATCAAGGCAAGCCAGTTCTCATTTAACCGCCTGCAGAAGGCAGACCCTGTTCTTGGTGTCGATATGGCTTCCACTGGCGAGGTGGGTTGTCTTGGCGACAATACATCAACAGCCCTTCTGAAGTCCATGTTATCTGTAGGCCACCGCATCCCCGAGAAGACAGTACTGCTTTCCACGGGTAGCGCCAAGCAGAAAACAGAGATGCTTGATGCAGCAAAGACTCTCGTTGAACATGGCTACAAGCTGTTTGCAACAGGAGGCACGTCACGTTATCTCACAGAGAACGGTATTGCCAACGAACTTGTGTATTGGCCTTCGGAAGAGGGACAGCCACAGGCTCTCGACATGCTTCATAACCATGAGATTGACATGGTGGTGAATATTCCCAAGAACCTCACCGCCGGCGAACTTACCAACGGTTATAAGATACGCCGTGCAGCCATCGACCTCAATGTCCCTCTCATCACCAACAGCCGACTTGCGTCTGCCTTTATCCATGCTTTCTGCAATGTCAGGTTGGACGATATTGGCATAAAGAGTTGGGCTGAATATAAGTAACTCTAATAAATCGCGGCTAACAACCGCGATTTATTTTTCTCTATTAATGGGATAATAAAAGTTAGGATGGGGTGATAAATATCAATAAAAACATAAATTATGTGAAGAAATTTAAGTTTTTCTTGCTTGTCTCAAAAATAATTCGTAACTTTGCCCTCAAAATTCATAAAATTGATAGAAAATGAGAAACTTTAAAGACTTGCGAATTGCTGTTGCTGGAACTGGATATGTAGGTTTGTCAATGGCAACACTTCTCTCACAAAAACATGATGTAGTAGCTGTTGACGTGATACCTGAGAAAGTGGAAAAGATTAACAAACGTATCTCTCCTATACAGGACGAATACATTGAAAAATATTTCTCGGAAAAGAATCTCAGGCTTTCCGCTACACTTGATGGTAAAGAAGCATACAAGGACGCTGATTTTGTTATCATAGCTGCACCAACAAACTATGACCCAGTTAAGAATTTCTTCGACACACACCATATAGAGGATGTGATAGACCTTGTGCTTGAGGTAAATCCAGATGCCGTTATGGTGATAAAATCAACCATACCTGTAGGCTACACCCGTAATCTCTATGTGAAATATGCCGCAAGGGGAGTGAAGAAGTTCAATCTCCTGTTCTCTCCCGAGTTCCTTCGCGAGAGCAAGGCTCTTTATGACAACCTCTATCCCAGCCGAATCATAGTAGGTTTTCCAAAAATCATCAACCGTGATGAATTCAAGTCAGAGGACGAAGCCATCCTCCGTGTAACAGATGTTGCCGCTATGGAAGAGGCAGCAAAGACCTTTGCCGAACTGCTTCACGAGGGGGCTTTGAAGGAAAACATCGACACCTTGTTTATGGGAATGAAAGAGGCTGAGGCAGTAAAGCTCTTTGCCAATACCTACCTTGCCCTTCGCGTCAGCTATTTCAATGAGCTTGACACATACGCCGAGATTAAAGGTTTGGACACCAAGAGTATTATCAGTGGTGTAGGACTTGACCCACGTATCGGAACATACTATAATAATCCTTCCTTCGGTTATGGAGGCTATTGTTTGCCCAAAGACACAAAGCAGCTTCTTGCAAACTATCAGGATGTGCCACAGAACATGATGACAGCCATCGTTGAGAGCAACCGCACCCGTAAGGACTATATAGCCGATGCCGTTTTGCAGAAAGCTAATTATTACAATGAAAACAGTTGCTTTGACGCTTCCAAGGAGCATTCTTGCACCATAGGCGTGTATCGCCTTACAATGAAGTCCAATTCCGACAATTTCCGCCAGTCAGCCATTCAGGGCATAATGAAGCGAATCAAGGCTAAGGGAGCCGAGGTGATTATCTACGAGCCAACCATTGAGGATGGCAGTACATTCTTTGGCAGCAAGGTTGTCAATGACCTCTCTACGTTTAAGTCTCTATGTCAGGCTATTATTGCCAATAGATATGATACTTGCCTTGACGACGTGAAAGATAAGGTTTATACCAGAGATATCTTCCAGCGAGACTAATTTTGAATAAGGAGGAAAAAGTATTTTGATTTTACTATGACAGAAAAATTTAGATTAACAGGGTTAAACAGATTGACCTCTTGGTACTTCTCGCGTAAGGCTTTACCATATTGGGGGATTTTGGCTCTCGACAGTATCATCATTGTCATGGCCGGTCTTTTTGCCATTTATATGGTAATTGGCGGGGCATTGTTAGCTTCACACTTCTGGAGCTACGTACTCACCTTGACTTGCTATCTGCCGATGTTCTGGGTAGGAATGAGGATATTCAACACCTATTCAGGTATCATACGCTATTCGTCATTTGTTGACCTTATGCGTGTGGCAGGAGCTCTTGTCATTGGTTTCGTTTTGAATACACTGATTGTGGCATTGCTTCCCGACAAGTGGGTTTACAGTATCACTTGGCGCACATTAATGGTAATGTTCGGTCTTGGTACTTGCGGCATGTGGGCAGTGAGGATATTGGTGAAGTTTATGTACGACTCCACTTACAGTGCGCTTGGCTCCATCCCGGTGTTTATCTATGGAGTGAAAGACGGAGGTATCGCCATTGCCAAGTCCATACGCAATGAGCATCCGTCAAGATATGTCGTAAAGGGATTCATCACCAACGATTCCGATGAGAGCAACAGGTTTCTTCTTGGATGCCGCGTGTGCAGTGCATCCTCTTCAAAGGGAGAGCCTAATGCTGGTGAAATCCTTTTGGCACGTATGAAGAAATACGGTGTCAGGACTGTTTTTGTCAGTCCGCTTATGACAAATGATTTCCGCAACCGGCAGGATTTGGTGGATTTGCTTTCACAGGCAGGCATAAAGATTATGATGATGCCGGAGGCGCAGACATGGGATGGAAAGTCGCAGCTTCATTACCAGCAACTGCGTGAGGTTGACATCGAGGATTTGCTTCCAAGAGATAAAATCGACGTGGATATGGATGCTATCGGCAAACTGCTGACTTCGAACACTATTCTCATCACGGGAGCTGCAGGAAGTATCGGTAGCGAAATGGTCAAGCAGATTGCGATATACAATCCCAAGCGTCTTATCCTTGTTGACCAGGCCGAGACACCAATGCACGATGTACGACTGTATATGTCGAAGAATTATCCCGACATACCTTGCGACACTATAGTCACCAGCATCACAAATGCCACTCGTATGGAGACAATCTTCAGTCATCACCGTCCCGACTACGTGTTCCACGCCGCAGCCTACAAACATGTTCCTATGATGGAGGACAATCCTTCGGAGGCAGTGCAGAATAATATATATGGTACGCGCGTAGTGGCTGATATGGCAGTCAAGTACGGTACCCGGAAGTTTGTCATGATTTCCACCGACAAGGCTGTTAATCCCACCAACGTAATGGGATGCTCCAAGCGTATATGCGAAATCTATTGCCAAGCTCTGAACAAGGCTATTGTTGATGGCAAGGTTAAGGGTGTTACACAATTTGTCACCACACGATTTGGAAATGTACTTGGTTCAAATGGCTCAGTAATACCTATCTTCAAAAAACAGATACAGATGGGCGGACCTGTCACCGTCACACATCCCGACATCATCCGTTACTTTATGCTTATACCGGAAGCATGTAAACTGGTGCTTGAGGCTGGAACGATGGGAAACGGAGGCGAGATCTTTGTATTTGACATGGGTAAGCCGGTGCGTATTGCCGACCTTGCCAAGAGAATGATAGCACTTTCGGGTGTGAGTGGTGTTGAACTCAAATTCGTGGGACTCCGTGACGGTGAGAAACTGTATGAGGAGGTGCTCAACGACGCAGAGTCAACCATTCCTACTGTCCACCCGAAGATTAAGGTGGCAAAGGTAAGGGAATATCCTTACGAGTTGGCATTGAAGAATGAAGAGGAACTGTACAAGCTTTCCTTCGAGTACGATGATATGGCAGTAGTCAAGAAGATGAAAGAGATTGTACCTGAATACAAGTCTCAACAATCAAAATATAGGGCATTGGATTAATCCGATGCCCTTTTTGTTTTGTTTCCCTTTTTTGCCTTGGCTTTAGTTTTTCCCTTGCCTTTTGCCTTGGCTTTGTCGTTGGCTTTTGCCTTGTCGTTAGCATTGGCTTTATCGTTGGCTTTGGCTTTGTCGTTGGCTTTGGCCTTGTCGTTGGCTTTGGTTTTTACCTTGACTTTGTCTTTGGTTTTGTTTCCGCCCTTTCCTCGGCCTCGTCCCCTTCCTTTGCCAGAACCTTTGCGGCGTATGGCGATCTTGTATTCGGGAGCTTCACCAAGACCATCAGGCAAGGGATTCTTTGTCACTTCCTTTTCTAAGAACTTCTCTATCTGCATAAAGCGGCTTACGTCGTCGGGATTGACTAAGGTGATTGCAATACCGTCGCGTTCGGCACGAGCTGTGCGTCCTATGCGGTGAACATAGTCCTCGGCATCATGAGGAACGTCGTAATTGATTACCATACGGATGTCGTCGATGTCTATTCCGCGCGATACGATATCAGTTGCTACAAGGACGTCTTTCTGTCCGCTCTTAAAGAGATACATCACCTCATCACGTTCCTGTTGGGTAAGGTCGCTGTGCATGGAGCAGCTGTTTACCTTCATCCTGTGAAGCTCACGGTCGATGTCCTTCACTCTTTCTTTCTTGCCAGAGAATATGATAATACGCTTATGCTCCTCTGTCTCGAAGATATGGCGCAATATGCCCAGTTTTTGAGCATCGTGACACACGTAAGCCGACTGCCTGATTTTTTCAGCAGGCTTGCTCACCGCAATCTTTACTTCTACGGGATTGTAGAGAATATTTCGTGCAAGAGCCTGTATCTTGTCGGGCATAGTGGCTGAGAACATTATCGTCTGGCGATTAGCCGGCAGCCCCTTCACTATGGTCATGATATCATCGTAGAAACCCATGTCGAGCATACGGTCAGCCTCATCAAGAACAAAGAAGCTGACTCGGCTCAAATCCACGTTGCCCATCTTGATATGGCTAAGCAGACGCCCTGGTGTGGCAATAACCACGTCAGCTCCCATGCGCAGGCTCTTCATCTCCTGGTCATAGCGTGAACCGTCATTGCCACCATATACGGCCACACTGCTTATACCGTCAAGATAATAGCCGAATCCCTGCATGGCCTGGTCTATTTGCTGTGCCAGTTCGCGCGTGGGCGACATGATGATGCAGTTGATGGCATCATCGGGATAGTCATCCTCGTCGAGCATACTGAGAATAGGCAGCAGATAGGCAGCAGTCTTGCCAGTACCTGTCTGTGCCACGCCCATTACGTCATGATAGTCGAGGATTTCAGGAATACATTTTTCCTGAATTGGTGTGCATTCCTCGAAGCGCATGTCATATAATGCATCGAGGATGTTGTCGTTTAAATATGTTTCTTCAAATCTCACGCTTAATTCTAAATATTTAATTCCTAATCCCTAATTGACTTCGTCGATTCTTTAGCTGCACTCGGAATAGCTCAAGCAAGCTTGGCTCTGCTCTCGTTTGCAAAAGAATTCCTAATCCCTAATTCCTAATTCCTAACTTAGTTCGGTGCCTTGCGGTAGCACAAGTAGGCAATGCCTGCATAGAGTATATTCGGAATCCAAGCCGCAAGCATAGGAGGAGTATTGGCATTGATGGCAAAAGTGGCACACACTGTCTGCAAAAGGATATATGAAAAACTGAGTGCAAGACCTGTGCCGAGATATACTCCCATACCGCCCTTACGCTTTCGCGAACTGAGACTCACGCCTATGATAGTCAGGATGAACGAGGCAAAGCAGCTTGCTATACGCTTGTGGTATTCCACCTCATATTGCACCACGTTGCTTGAACCGCGTTCCTGCTGTTTCGAGATATAGCGCAGCAGTTCCGGACTGGTGAATGTCTCCTGCTGTCCCTTGCTGAACACAAGGTCCATAGGCTCCATCATTATCACAGTGTCTTTCTCTATTCCCGACGTGATTTTCTCGCGCATTCCCCTGAGGTCGCGAGTCTTGTAGTTAATCATCTTCCAGTGGTAGCGCGAATCGCTGATGGTATCGTATTTCACCACATTTGCAGTGGTATGCAGCACCAGCTTCTTGTTCTCGAATTTGTCAAGCGAGAAGCCATAGCCCGTTTTTGTCCTGTCGTCATACTGTGATATGTATGCAATGACTCCCTTGCCCACTTGCAACTGCACGTTCTGAGCAGAAGTCACTTTTTTGTTGTTCTTGTAGAGCGACTCAAAGTCGTGGCGCACAACAGTGCCCTTGGGTATTACATACGATCCGAGATAGAAGTTGAGGGCAGAGATGAGTGCAGCCGAAATCATATATGGGCGCAGTAGTCTCTTGAAGCTCATGCCGCTTGCAAGCATGGCGATAATCTCCGAGTTACCCGCCAGTTTTGACGTGAAGAAGATTACGGCGATAAAGACAAAAAGGGGACTGAAGAGATTGGCGAAGTAAGGCACGAAGTTGGCATAGTAGTCAAACACTATGGCACGCAGCGGTGCGTGGTATGACGTGAACTTCGCCAGGTTCTCGTTGATGTCGAAAACTATTGATATTGAAATGATGAGCGCAATGGAGTAGAAGTATGTACCGATAAATTTCGCGATAATATATCGGTCCATACGTTTGATGAATTTCAGCTTATGCAGAAATGCCAACTTGCCAGAGATATTCAGTCCACTCAATTTCTCTTTCATATTCTACGTCCTAAGTTTTCGATGACGCTTCGTTTCCACTCCACGAAATCTCCTTTTATTATATGTTCCCTGGCATCGCCTACGAGACGCAGGTAGAAGGCAAGGTTATGTATGCTTGCAATCTGAAGTGCGAGCAGCTCCTGTGCCTTAAAGAGGTGGTGGAGATATGCCTTGGTATATACGCGGTCAGTCTCGCATCCTGTAGGGTCGATGGGAGTGAAGTCATACTCCCACTTCTTGTTCTTCATGTTCATCGTGCCTTCGTAGGTGAAGAGCATTGCGTTGCGTCCGTTGCGGGTGGGCATCACACAGTCGAACATATCTACACCTCGCTCAATTGCCTCAAGGAGGTTCTGCGGTGTTCCCACACCCATAAGATAACGGGGTTTGTCCTTGGGAAGAATTTCGTTTACCACCTCAATCATCTCATACATAATTTCAGTAGGTTCACCCACGGCGAGTCCACCAATGGCGTTGCCTTCCGCTCCCTTGTCAGCCACATGCTTTGCAGCCTCTCGTCGCAGGTCCTTGTATTGGCATCCCTGTACGATAGGGAATAGCGACTGGTGGTAGCCGTATAGCGGCTCGGTTTCGTTGAACCGCTTGATGCAGCGGTCGAGCCATCTCTGCGTAAGTCCGAGGCTCTTCTTAGCATATTCATAGTCACTGTCTCCTGGCGGGCACTCATCGAGAGCCATCATAATGTCGGCACCTATGATGCGCTCGGTGTCCATCACGTTCTCAGGTGTGAAGATGTGTTTCGAACCGTCGATATGAGAGCGGAACTCGCATCCCTCCTCCCTTAGCTTTCGTATGCCAGTTAGCGAGAAGACCTGGAAACCTCCTGAGTCGGTGAGTATGGGACGGTCCCACCCCCCGAAGGCATGCAGTCCGCCAGCATTGCGCAGTATATCAAGTCCAGGGCGGAGATACAAGTGATAGGTGTTGCCCAGGATAATCTGCGCCTTCACCTGTTGGCGTAGTTCCGAGAAGTGTACACCTTTCACACTGCCGCAAGTGCCAACGGGCATAAAGATGGGAGTGAGAATACTGCCGTGGTCGGTAGTAATCACTCCTGCGCGGGCATCGGACGCATTGTCTGTATGTTGCAGTTCAAATTTCATTTTTTCCCTTCCTCTTCTTCTATTTCAAATGTGAGGGCGTTGTCAACCTTCTCGTCGAGGAGGGCGAACTTCCATACGTCCTGCACGTTCTCAACATAGTGGAAAACCAATCCCTTGCGATACACCTCGGGAATTTCCTCCACATCCTTCCTGTTGTCCTGGCACATCATTATGTCGGTGATTCCGGCACGCTTGGCGGCAAGGATTTTCTCCTTTATTCCTCCCACGGGCAACACCTTGCCACGCAGTGTAATCTCGCCGGTCATCGCCGTGTTCTTACGCACCTTGCGCTGGGTGAGGGCAGAGGCGAGTGAAGTGGCAATGGTGATACCAGCCGATGGACCGTCCTTGGGCGTTGCGCCTTCGGGCACATGGATATGTATGTTCCAGTGGTCAAAGACGCGGTAGTCGATACCGAGTGTCTTGTAGTGTGACTTTACATATTCGAGGGCGAGCACCGCACTCTCCTTCATCACTTCTCCGAGGTTTCCGGTGAGAGTGAGCTTTGAGCCCTTGCCCTTGCTAAGGCTGGTCTCGATGAACAGGATCTCACCGCCGACACTTGTCCATGCGAGTCCTGTTACCACACCGGCATAATCGTTGCCCTGGTAGATGTCACGGTAGAAAGGAGGGGTGCCCAGCAGTTCGACAATGACCTCGGGTGTTACTTTCTGGCATGGCAGCACAAGGTCCTTGGCCTTTCTGTAAGCCATCTTGCGCAATGCCTTGTCAATCTGTTTTTCCAGTTGTCTCACGCCGCTCTCCCTGGTATATTGTTCGATGATTTTCTCGATGGCAGCCTTGCTGAACGACAGTTTCCGCTCATCTGCCAGTCCGCATCTCTCCTTCACTTTGGGAATGAGGTGTCGTTTGGCGATTTCCACTTTCTCTTCGGTGATATATCCGCTCACCTCGATGGTTTCCATGCGGTCGAGCAATGGTCGCGGAATGGTGTTCAGGTCGTTGGCCGTGGCGATGAAGAGCACGTTCGACAGGTCGTAGTCCACATCCAGGTAGTTGTCGTGGAATGCACTGTTCTGTTCAGGGTCGAGCACTTCGAGCAAAGCCGATGCAGGGTCGCCGTTGATGGTGTTTTGTGTCACCTTGTCAATCTCGTCGAGGATGAACACGGGGTTCGACGAGCCAGCCTTTTGCAGACTCTTGATGATGCGTCCGGGCATGGCACCGATGTATGTGCGCCTGTGTCCACGTATTTCAGCCTCGTCGTGCACACCGCCCAGTGATATCCTGGCATAGTTGCGCTTCATGGAATGGGCAATGCTTTTGCCAAGGCTGGTCTTGCCCACACCGGGAGGGCCATACAGGCAGATGATGGGCGATTTCATGTCGCCACGCAGATTGAGCACGGCAATCTGTTCCAGAATACGTTCCTTCACCTTTGTCATGCCATAGTGGTCGCGGTTGA
>JALERP010000072.1 GCA_022764085.1 Prevotella sp. | reverse complement strand
TAGTTAAGGAGTTAAGGAGTTAAGCCATTAGTATTGAGCATTGGATTTAAGTGCAAAGACATTTAATCGTATGTACATTTGGCTTAACTCCTTAACTCCTTAACTCCTTAACTACCAATAATCTACCTTACTTCCGAAAGTTGAGTACTCTTATACATTAATAAAGATTTTTATTTTAACCACAGAGATAAAGAGGAAAAGAGATTTAAAGTCAACTCAACAATGCCTCCTCGGCTTCCTCCATACGCTCGAAATGGAACTCGGAGAGGATGGAATTGAATAGTTGCTGAATCTCTGCGTTCATAAGGTTGCCTATGCTTCCCTCATGGGTGTGGCGGATGTTCTTGTCGGGTACAAAGTTGCCCGCCTCTATGTCGAGTCCCACCTTCTTGTAGGCATCGCGGAACGGCATACCGTTGGCGGCGAGACGGTTGACCTCCTCCACAGAGAACATCGGGTCGTACATCGGATTGTCGAGGATATGCTCGTTCACCTCTATCTTGTTGATGATATAGGCTGCCATCTGCAGACAGTCCTTCAGCTCGTCGAAAGCGGGAAGGAACACCTCCTTGATAATCTGAAGGTCGCGGAAATAGCCAACGGGCAGGTTGTTCATTATCAGCATCACCTGCTGCGGCAACGACTGGAGCTTGTTGCTCTTGGCACGGATAAGCTCGAAGACGTCGGGGTTCTTCTTATGAGGCATGATGGACGAGCCGGTGGTACATTCCTTTGGCAACTTGACAAACGAGAAGTTCTGGCTGTTGAACATACAAGCGTCGAAGGCCATCTTGGCAAGTGTGCCGGCTATGGTGGCAATGGCGAAAGCCACGTTGCGCTCCATCTTGCCGCGCCCCATCTGTGCATACACGACATTATAATCCATGGAGTCGAAGCCCAAGAGTTGGGTGGTCATGGTGCGGTTGAGGGGGAACGACGAGCCATATCCCGCAGCTGAGCCAAGGGGATTGCGGTTGGTCATCCTGTAGGCTGCCTGGAGGAAGAGCAGGTCGTCGGCAAGGCTCTCGGCGTAGGCGCCGAACCACAAGCCGAACGAGCTGGGCATTGCCACCTGAAGGTGGGTATATCCCGGCATGAGCACGTTCTTATATTGTTCGCTTTTGCCGATTAGTTCGTCGAAGAGGCTCTTTACTTCGTCGGCGATGTCCTTGAGCTGGTGGCGCGTGAAGAGTTTGAGGTCAACGAGCACCTGGTCGTTGCGTGAGCGTCCGCTATGGATTTTCTTGCCCATGTCGCCGAGTTTGCGTGTGAGCAGCATCTCCACCTGCGAGTGTACGTCCTCCACGTCATCTTCAATCACAAAGTCGCCATTCTCGCAAGCATGATATATATTCTTCAGTTCGGCGAGCAGTTGTACAAGTTCATCCTTTTCGATCAGGCCTATTGACTCGAGCATGGTGATGTGGGCCATAGAGCCAAGCACGTCATACTTGGCGAGATACATATCCATCTCGCGGTCGCGTCCCACCGTGAAGCGTTCTATTTCCTTGTTTATTTCAAAATTCTTTTCCCAGAGTTTCATCGTTTTTTACTTAAATTTCGCATGTATAATTCTCTATGTAAAAGGGGTTTAATTAACTCAACTTTCTGAAGTGATCATTCCCAATGTATAAGGGGTTTATTTAAACCACAGAGATAAAGAGGAAAAGAGATTTTTGTTTAAATAGAGTAGGTCGCAAGCGACGGAGAACACAGAGCCTTCGGGCAGATGAAATCATGCGCAGCCCTCTATGATCTCTAAATGCCTTGGCATTCAGTCTCTTTCCTAATATAAATACTCTTAATCTCTTAAACTCTGTGGTTCAAAATTACTTCTGAAACTTGAGTAATAAGATAAATATCTTTTTCATATATTTGGAATAAAAAAGGCGTGCAACCATTCTTTTGCTTGCCTTTCGATTGGGTTACCGCCAAGTGACCTGCATACAAACAAGCACAGAATAGTCCACGCCCAATGAGCGTGAACTTTCAGTCCGCTTGTCCTCTGTATGCGAATATTGGCGGTATTCAATCGAAAGAGAACAAGAGCTAAAAGCTCAATATATTATAATATGTCCTTTATCAAGTTGTCAGAACGGAAACGCCGAGTTAATGATTTTGAGGCTTGTGCCTCATGATTGTTTTCTCTCATTGGGATGTCAGGAAGCCTTTAGCTCTGATATCCCGACCGCGTTTCTGTTTTTCCTTTAATGTCTGTTTCTTCTTATTCACTTTTTAATTCAACTTTGTATTCTGTCTATGTCCCTATATAATAAATAGGTAGCAGGAATGAATACGTGTTCCTACTTGTTATATATCTTTTCTGTCTTTTATAGTTCAACCTAATATATTTACGGTTGATGACACCCGCATTCTTCATGAACAGGGTATGGCAATGGTGCCTGTGGGCAGGTCGTTGCTCGAATGTGCAGAGATGGCTGACCATTTCAGGGCATACGACTATGTTGTCTCCCATCTCAACCATCCTTTTGACGAGACATTGCTTAAGGAGGTTAACCGCCTTGTTACGGAGCATACTTTTGTCTTTGAAGCAGATTCGCGAGGAAGGAACCGACGAATATCTCGTTGCCTTTTTCTTCCGTGTGGCGATAAGCAGAATGAATGACGAACTGTTGCAGAAAGAGCGCAACAGCCGACATACATTCTTGTTCTGACTTCATACACTAATCGAAATGTCTCGAATCATGTGGTTGTCAAGTTTTACACAATCGTAACATCCATGTAATGAGATGGTAATATGGGTGTCGTACCTTTGCAGCCGATAAACTTAATTTTCAAATAAAAATGCAAAATGCAAAATTATTGTTGTTAGGCTCTTGCCTAATGTTTGGAACGGCTGCAATGGCACAGGAGAAAACACCGGCTGAGGCTTTCTTCGAGGGAGGAAAACTGCATCTGCGCAGTAAGGATAACAACTTTCATCTGTGGTTTGACAATCGTGTGAATATCGAGTCGTCGGTTTATTCTCCCACGGAGAGTGTTGACGGACTGACATCCAAGACCAACAAGGACCTGGAGGAGGACGACGGCGAGTTCAGGTTTAGTAATGGTACGATAATCCGTCGCGCGCGCTTCGGTATCAAGGCAACGCTTTATGAAAAGTGGTTTGCCGAACTGGATGTTGACTTTGCCAACAATGAGGTTGAGATAAAGGATATGTTCATGGGCTATCGGTTTATCAAGAACTGGAACGTGAAGTTTGGTAACTTCAAGGTGCCTATGAGTATGGAGCGAGTGACGAGTTCAAAGTATCTGATGGCAACTGAACGACCTATGCCAGTGGAGGCTTTTGCCGACGGACGACGCATGGGACTTGCCGGTACTGGATGGGGCAAAGGTTGGTGGGCTTCTGCCGGAGCCTTCGGTCGCAGTGTGGATATCCTGCAGAAGGAGCGCAACCGTGGTAACGACGGATGGGCACTTGCCGCAAGAGCTGCCGTGAGCCCGGTGAACAACGACGACATGACAATCCACATCGGTGGTTATGCCAATTATCAGAAACCTTCGCACGAGGGAACAAGCGACCCGATGGTTCTCTTCCGCACATTGCCCGAGAGCAGGGTGGATCACCGTCGCTTCGTGCAGGCCGAGATTGAGAATGTCAACAACTATCTCACCTTGGGATGGGAGTTGGGCTTCCGCTATCGTAAGTTCCTTACCTATGGTGAATATATCTTCAACACCATATCACGATACACCTACGAGACAAAAAACGTGAAGACTAATCTGAAGAACGCCCAGCTCAACGGATGGTATGCACAGGCTTCGTATATGATATTGGGTGAAAACCGACAGTACAGTCCCGGCGACGCTGAGTTCGGACCTATGAAGACACGACGCAAGGGCTGCAATCTCGAGATTGCAGCGAGGGTGAGCAATGTCAACATGAACGACTGGCATGACGAGCGCGCATACATCACCGGTGGTGAGGCAACGGCATGGTCGGCATCGCTCAATTGGTATCCTATCAGTAATATCGTTATCGGTGTCAACTATACATTCATGAACAACGACAAGTATGCCGACTCCAAGGGTCAAATCACCTCTGCCGGCAAGTCGCTCAAGGATGCCCGTCCCGACGGCATCGACTTCAGCATCTTCCAATTGCGCACACTAATTTCATTTTAATTAATGAACACAGAGAATATATTACTTAAGTTTCGCATGTGATAATTCTCTATGTATAAGGGTTTTATTTAAACCACAGAGTTAAAGAGAAAAAGAGATTTGTGGTATTCTAGAGTAGGTCGCAAGCGACAGAGGACACAGAGTTTCCATGCGGCAAACATGATGCGCAGCTCTCTATGAGCTCTAAATGCCTTGGCATTCACCCTCTTTCATTAGTATAAATACTCTATATCTCTTAGACTCTGTGGTTTAAAATAACTTCCGAAAGTTGAGTTATTATGTTTGGGAGTTATAACTTCCCCTTTTACAATATCAAGCTTGCCCCGTAGACAAGTAGCATGTATCTGGCGAGTTTGCTGATGGTGACGCTTATCACCACTATCACCACATTGGCTCTCATGAGTCCGAGAGCAACTGTGATGACATCGCCTATGACAGGAATTACCGAGAGCAGTCCCATCCATGCGCCTTTCCCCGCCATAAACTTGTGAGCCTTGTCGAGGTCTTCCTTTTTCACGTGCAGGTACTTCTCTATCCATTCCATCTTGCCGAGCCTTCCTATTGTGTAGTTGAACATGCTTCCGAGCACGTTTCCTATGGTGCCGTAGGCAATGAGAGCCACAGGGTCAAGCCCCGCAGCCTGCAGTCCCACCATCACTGCCTCGCTGCTGAAAGGCAGAATGCTCGCTGCCAGGAATGCGGCTATAAGCATTCCCATGTAGCCATAGCTCACGAGAAAAGTCAATATTGCTTCCATCATATTATGATATTTACCACTGTGAGCGCCACAATGCCGCATAGCATGGCTATGAACGACAGGTTGGTGACCATGGTGCGTGTTTGGGTTATGTAGTGTGCAATGAGCGGACTGGTGTTAATTACCAGCATTCTGTATGCCATGTCGAAGTGCTGAGGCTGTAGCAGCAGGTACACCACTGAGGCTATGGTGAAGGTGATAAACGTGTCGTAGTACATGCGAGTGTTCACCTTGTCTTCGTTTTTTCTTCTCAAGTAGTGTACGATGCCTGTCGTGGCCAATATCACTGTAAACAGTAGCGAGAGCCATCGGTCGAGTCCTATTGTCGGGTAGATGGCTTCGATGCCTTTGTTGAACACACCGCCGAATATGGGTCCGAACTCTAAGATACTATCGAAGTGAGCCAACGGAGTGGCTATGTCTTCGGTGAAGACGAAATAAAGTCCGGCAAACCAGTAAGGCACTATCACTCCGAATACGGAAGCTCCGAAAGTGCGCATTGACATCGACCTGAGGCAAAGCCACATGACAATCCAAGACAAAGGCAGGAAGAACAGAGCCTGCACCCACAGAAGACTTGCCACACCCAAAGGCACGAAAGCATAGAAGGTCCACCCCGTAGACAGTCTGTCTTGATATGTCTTGAAGAGCGACATCAGTCCCGCTACAATACATAGTGAGACTATTCCTCCCGCAGCGTCGGAGAAGAGGAAATTGGCTGCACAGGTCTGGGCGAGGAAAGCACACGACACCATTCGGCTGTAAGTTCTGAGCAACACGAAAGTAGTGTTCAGTTCCACCATTAGGTAAGAACTGAACACAAAGCATGTGAATTGCATCCAAAGCCGATGTTCTATTGCACTGCTGAAGCCCCATACCACTAAGGCAATGAGTGCGGTGAGAGGCAGTGATAATCTGCTTCGCGCTATCTTGTTTTGTAAACGCTTCACTTTCTTTATTTATAACTCAAGTGTCTTTAATTTAAGTTTCGCATGTACTCAACTTTTGGGGAGTTAAGGAGTTAAGGAGTTATCGCTCCCGTTGGTCGCTAGGAGTTAAGCCATTAGTTTGGAGCATTGGGTATAAGCGCAACAACATTTGGCTTAACTCCTTAACTCCTTTAACTTCCATTACATGCAAAGTTGAGAAAATCAGTTCTCAGCAGGCTTCTCGCAACTGCAATTATTGATTCTTCCCTTCACCTTGTCAACGTATGCGTCGATTACAGCTACGGCCACGATGTTCACCACCTCGCGTACAGACGAACCGAAGTCGATGAAGTGGATAGGCTTGTTCAATCCCATCTGGATAGGACCGATAATCTCCACATCCGAGTTCAATGCCTGAAGCATCTTGTAAGAAGAACGGGCACTGGTGAGGTTGGGGAATACGAGTGTGTTGACATCCTTGCCATACAGACGGCTGAACGGATACATCTCGTCGCGCATCTCGCGGTTGAGGGCGAATCCAATCTGGATTTCTCCATCCACGTCGAGGTCTGGACAATCATTCTGCAGTTTTGCCACGGCGCGTCTCACCTTCAGTGTACCCTCAGTGGCATCCGAACCG
>JALERP010000061.1 GCA_022764085.1 Prevotella sp. | reverse complement strand
CGCTCTTAACGAAAACGGTATCAAGGATATCGAAGAGGCTAATCAGATTTGCGAAGGTATTGGTGTTGATCCTTACAAGATTTGCGAGGACACTCAGGGTATCTGCTTTGAGAATGCCAAGTGGGCATACGTATGTGGTGCTGCCATCGCCATCAAGAAGGGCGTGAAGAGCGCAGCCGAGGCTGCCGAGGCTATCGGTATCGGTCTGCAGAGCTTCTGCATCCCCGGTTCTGTAGCCGACGACCGTAAGGTTGGTATCGGCCATGGTAATCTTGCTGCACGTCTGCTCCGCGAGGAGACTCAGTGCTTCGCATTCCTCGCTGGTCACGAGTCATTCGCTGCCGCTGAGGGTGCCATCAAGATTGCTGAGATGGCAAACAAGGTGCGCAAGAACCCGCTCCGTTGTATCCTCAACGGTCTGGGCAAGGACGCTGCCATGATTATCAGCCGTATCAACGGATTCACATACGTGCAGACCAAGTTCGACTACTACACCGGTAAGGTTGAGGTAGTTAACCGCACTGCTTATTCCGACGGTCCCCGTGCCAAGGTTAACTGCTATGGTGCCGATGACGTTCGCGAAGGTGTTGCCATCAACTGGTTGGAGGATGTTGACGTTTCCATCACCGGTAACTCAACCAACCCCACTCGCTTCCAGCACCCAGTAGCCGGTACATACAAGAAGGAGCGCGTGCTCGCTGGTAAGCCCTACTTCTCAGTGGCTTCCGGTGGTGGTACAGGCCGTACTCTGCACCCGGACAACATGGCTGCAGGTCCCGCTTCTTACGGTATGACCGACACACTCGGACGTATGCACTCTGACGCCCAGTTCGCTGGTTCTTCTTCAGTGCCTGCACACGTTGAGATGATGGGCTTCCTCGGTATGGGTAACAACCCGATGGTAGGTGCTACCGTTGCCGTTGCCGTAACCGTTGACATGGCCCTCAACAAGAAGTAATCTCACATTTTTTTTAGATCATAATTTAATGTCCCTGCATATTTTCTTCATCTAATCATGAAGGATTTTATGCAGGGTTTTTATTCTGTTTTCCTTAATATCACATTGGATTTTCATAAGCAATGAAACACATCGGTATTCTCCTCTGTTTGACCTTGGCATTATTATTCTCTACAGCCAAGTTCACCAATGCCACTGCAGCCAACCGCATCTTCAGCGAAAACATTTCCACACTGCAGACAACCATCGGAAATGACTGGCTTTCTCCTCCCGTGGTGTCACTACAAGACTTGCGAAGCGGGAAGAAGAGCATAAACATCTCGTTTGACGAGATGTCGCATGACTATTACCGCATGGTATATCGCATAGAGAGATGCGAACCCGACTGGTCTCCATCCAAAGAACTCTTTGAGAGCGACTGGCTGCAAGGATTCAACAACAATCCGATTGAAGATTTCAGGAAATCCATAAACACGACGTTCCTTTTCACAAACTATCAAGTCAGAATACCAAATGACAGGTGCAGGATAAAGATGAGCGGCAACTACAGAGTGACCGTATTCGACGAGGATAATCCTGATGACATACTGCTACAAGCCGACTTCATGGTAGTTGACAACACCGCGAGACTATATCTGAGCGCATCCACCAACACCGACATTGACGTGAACAAGTGCCACCAGCAACTTACGATGAAACTGGACTACGGCTCACTGAGGGTCAACAATCCCGACGAGCAGCTCATAACCGTGGTAAAACAAAACAACAGGGACGACAATATGAGGTGGAATGTGGAACCTAATATTGTAAACGGCAACGGATTGGTGTGGCAACACAACAAGGAGCTGATTTTCGACGGAGGAAACGAATACAGAAAATTTGAGGCGCTCGACCTGTCGCACCCCACGATGGGAATAGATTACATTGACTGGGATGGCTCGGCGTTCAATGTATATCCATTTGTGGCAGAGCCTCGCCGCAACTACTCCTACGACGAGGGTGCCAACGGTGCTTTCTGCATACGCAACAGTGATTACGTAGAATGCGACTACACATGCGACTATGCCTGGATACACTATAACCTGAAGACAGGCAAGGAACTCGAAGGGGACATCCTGGTGGACGGATGGTGGACAACGTTCAACGACAAATCAACATATACAATGGAATATGACAGTGAAGCGAAGTCGTACCATCTACAACTGCTACAGAAACAGGGCCACTACTCCTACCAGTTTCTGCAACAGATGCCCGACGGAACCACCCAAATACCGGAATGTGAAGGCAATTTCCATGAGACGGAAAACACCTACCAGGCACTTACTTATTATAAGCCACAAGGCGGAAGGACATGGCTACTGGCAGCCTATAGCGAGTTGACTTTTCCCATCCCATCCAAACGCCACTGAGCAGGCGTGACGCCATAACGGTGATAAAAACTGGAAATGAAGAAGTTGGCTGACGCAAACTTGTTCTTCTCGGCAATCTTCTCAACTGGCATATTGGTGTTTCTCAACTGCTTGGATGCAGTTTCAAGCAATATGGCCTGAGTAAGCATACGTGGACTCCTGAAGATATTGGTTGTGATAATGTCATACAATCTTGTTAACTTCATATTATGCTTAACAGCAAACCTGTCGAGGAGGTCGTGGTCAATGGTTCCCAACTTGGAATAAGGCATAAGTTCCAACATAAAGTCAACGAATTGCTCGTCAAGATCTGACGTCATGTCATTATTATTCCCCAATCCGTCAACCCCATGTGCTATCTGCCATTCCGAACGGCAAGCCTCAGCGCGGGATATATAGGCGTCAATGCGGCGAATCAACTCAAATTCACTTACATTGCGCTTCATCCTCAAACGGTAGTTGCTTGAGAATACCACCACGTTCCATACCACGAAGACAAAAAACACGAATGCCACCAACAACGACAGTCCCGTAGTGCGCCACCAAGGTTCATTCACATTTATCACAACCCTCACGGGAGGAGTATTCCATTGGTCGGGGAACATTGATGCCTGAACCTCAACCACATATCTTCCCGGTCGCAAGGCCAGAAGAGGCAGGTGGAGTATTCCGTTCTTGTCAACAAGCCCCCTTGAGTTGTAGTGCGACAAGACATTCCATTCATTGTGCAATCCAATGACCCTATACCTGTAATAAGTCTGTAACGGCCTGAAATAGTTGAGGGCGGAAAACTTTAGCGACAACGAATTCTGGGTACTTGACAGTTCGATGGTATTAAGACGTGATATGGCTTTATCCGTGACTACTTTTCCGTCAATCTCCGTACCAGCATATACATTGGTTCCATTTACCTGAAGACGCACAAACTTAGGGTGCAGCAACAAATTGTTCTTACCCATCGTTGTCAACTCCGAAGGATTAAACACCACCACATGGTCGAGAGCCTGCATCACAATCCTGCCGTCAGGCAGCCTCATGGCCCTGTCGTTGACAAACGCCTCGGATGGTATTCCGTCCATACTGCTAAAACTGTTGATAAAAGCTATCTTTCCACCCTTAATTATCATTCCCACAATACCGTTACTTGTGCTCAGCCACATGTTGTGCCGGGAATCCTCCACTATTGAGTGTACGACATTGTTAATCATTCCATCTTCGGGTTTCACCACAACGGAGTCCTTCACCCCCGGCTTGAAATAGTAAAGCCCGTTGAGTGAGCCAACCCAAATCCAACCGCGACTGTCCTTATAGGTGCAGTTAAGGCGATGCCCCGACACGAGCAACTTGTTGTCGCACACTTTGTCCATCATTTCCGCATACTTTCCTGCCATCGGGTCTTCCCAAGTCAAGGCGTTGAAAGGAGAATTGTGACACGGTGAATAGAGCAGCCCTCGTTTCTCGGTACCAATCCACATACCCCCCTGACGGTCGAACTCAATGCAGTTCATGTCGGTTAGCAATTCCCTTCCGTCTTCAAGGTCAATTGTCTCAAAGTGTTCAGTCTCACCATTTCTAATATTATATGTCCAATAGCCATAAGCAGATGAAACATAGAGGATTTCATCCCTCAAGGTCATATTGCACAGATAATAATCTAGTTGGAGAATCTGTTTCCACTTGCGTTGCCTCACGTCCAACCATAAAAGCACGGCCTTGTTGTTGCCGTTTCTTATTTGGAAGAAGCCTGTACGATACTTATAGACCACGCTTGAGCCAGCATAATCAGATGCCTTGTCGGCAGTAAGAGCCACTGACGAGAACACCTTTCTTGCGGTTTTTATTTCATATACATCCACCTGACTGTCATCATAAAACAGCAGCACATTATTGTCGGCAATGTCGAGGTCCTGCAGTATTCTGCCATTGCGCAAAGGAATGCACACCTGCTTGTTGTCGGCATAGGCGAAGTTGCCCTGTATAAGCCACACCTTGCCGCTGGAGTCAATAAACATGTCCTCCACCTGTCCTTCAATTCCCTGTTCACGGAAAATGGGCGTAATGTCCTTTACGAATTTCTCCGTCATAAGGTCAACGCATGTCACCTGGTGCTTATCCTTAAGCCACAGACGGTGAGAGTCGTCAAAATAAAGATGATAATGACCTTTGTATTTGGGCAGGTAATACCTGTTGTTATATGAACTGATGTGGGTAAATCCTGAACCGTCGTAGAAATTGATATGCCCGATGGTGGATATTACCATTCTGCCGGAGAAGGTACACCGAATAGTCTGCGCACTGTTGTCGGCAAGACCGTCAGCAGCATTGATGACACGGAATCTCCTGTCCCGCGTCAATCCCCACGCCTCTGTCCCAGCCAACAGAAATACGAATAGAACAGCAATGAGTGTTTGCAAACAATTCAGTTTCTTCATATAATTAGCAAATGGTCTCTTTATAGTTGTTTTTCTATGTGCAAAGGTAGTAATTTTATTTCATATTACAAAGGAAAAAGTGAATTATTTTTGCATTTATGGGCATAACTGATTTATTTCACATCAATAAGTATGTTTTTGGCAATAAAAAAGCCTCCGACAATAATATGTCGAAGGCTTTTGTCGGGGCGACAGGATTCGAACCTGCGGCCGCCTGGTCCCAAACCAGGAGCGCTACCGGGCTGCGCTACACCCCGAATACTATGCAGAAGGAGACACTTGGAAATTGTCGGGGCGACAGGATTCGAACCTGCGGCCGCCTGGTCCCAAACCAGGAGCGCTACCGGGCTGCGCTACACCCCGAACAATTCACGGGAAAATGCCCTTTCTTGCATTTGCGGGTGCAAAGGTACGACATTTTCCCGAGATATGCAAATTTTTCTGCAATTATTTTATAATATTCTGATCTTGGAATACTTTTTTGAGCACTTGCACTCCTCTTTCCACCTGTTCTTCGGTATGTGTGGCCATAAGTGCAAAGCGCACCAAAGTATCCTGTGGAGCACATGCCGGAGGAATCACCGGGTTGATGAACACGCCGGCGTCGAAGGCTCTTGCCGTAACTATAAATGTCTTCTCGACGTCTCTTACGTATAGAGGGATGATAGGGCTCTCAGTCTCTCCTATTTCAAAGCCCTCCTCCTTGAATCTCTTGAGTGCATAGCGTGTCACCTTCCACAGGGCCTCTATTCTTTCCGGCTCAGAGCGTACGATGTGCAAGGCCTCGAGGGCGGCAGCCGTGGCTGCGGGGGTGTCGGATGCACTGAATATGTAAGTGCGGCATGTGTGACGCAGGAAATTTATCGTGTCGGCGTCACCGGCGATGAATCCACCGATACTTGCCAGCGACTTTGAGAATGTACCCATAATGAGGTCAACCTCGTCGGAGAGTCCGAAATGGTCGCACACACCCCTGCCCTCTTTGCCGAAGACACCAAGTCCGTGTGCCTCGTCAACCATTATCGAGCAGTTGTATTTCTTCTTCAGCTTGACAATCTCGGGCAAGTTGGCCAAATCGCCTTCCATTGAGAACACTCCGTCAACAACAATCAACTTCACAGCCTCGTATGGCAACTTCTGTAGAATCTTCTCCAAGTCTTCCATATCGTTGTGCTTATATTTCAACTGGTGGGCAAAAGACAGTCTCCTGCCGTCCACAATGCTCGCATGGTCGCGGTCGTCGCAAATAACATAGTCGTTGCGGCCAACCACCATAGCGATGACACCTGCATTGACCGAGAAACCTGTTGAAAAACACAATGCGTCATCCTTGTGTTCAAATTCTGCCAATTCCCTTTCCAGCTTGACATGCAAGTCAAGTGTTCCGTTCAAGAAACGGCTTCCGGCACATCCCGAGCCATATTGGTCGAGCGCCTTCTTTGCCGCATCTATTACACGTTGGTCTCCCGTAAGGCCTGTATAGGCATTAGAACCGAACATCAAAACTTTGTGTCCGCCCATCTCAACCTCAGTACCTTGCTTTCCGGTAATCTCGCGGAAATACGGATACACGCCAGCCTCCATAAACTTCTGCGGCTCGCGGTAATTCTTGTATCTTTCTTGTAATTGTCCCATTATATTGGTCATTATTTCTTTTCAATAATCGGCTGCAAAGTTACATAAAAAATCTCAAATACCATTATGTTTTCAAAAAAAATCTACCTTTTAGGCTTTTTTATTGCTCTATTTGAACGATTTTCGGGCTTTTTTTCTTAATTTTGCATCGCTAATATCATTATGAAGAGAAAAATAGTATTCATTTTAAACCCTCATTCGGGTACGGACAACAAGACAAGGATGCCCAAACTCATCGAAGACAACATCGACAAAAAGGCATTCGATTATGAGGTGGTGTTCACGGAATATGCCGGGCATGCCGCCGACATTGCCTACGACTGTGCCAATAAAGGTGTGGACATCGTGGTGGCGGTGGGTGGCGACGGCACCATCAACGAGGTGGCGCGCTCGATAGTGCATACCAACACGGCTCTCGGAATAATACCTTGCGGTTCGGGCAACGGTCTGGCAAGACACTTGTGCATTCCTCTCGACCCGAAGAAGGCTATTGCCTTAATCAACAAGGCTTGTATCGAAAGCCTTGACTACGGTGTCATCAACGGACTGCCCTTCTTCTGTACATGTGGCATGGGATTTGACGCTTTCATCAGCTTCAAGTTTGCCGGGGCTGGAAAACGAGGGCCACTGACATATATAGAAAACGTATTGAAGGAAGGACTGAAATACCAGCCTGAGACTTACGAGGTGGAAATTGAGGACGAGAAGGAGCCTAAGAAATACAAGGCTTTTCTCATTGCCTGCGCTAATGCCTCACAATACGGCAACAATGCGTATATCGCGCCAAAAGCCACAATGACCGACGGTCTTATGGATGTGATTATCATGGAACCGTTCACTGCATTTGACGCACCGCAAATCAGTATTGACATCATCAACAAGACCTTGGACAAGAACTCGAAAATCAAGACTCTAAAGGCAAAGAGAATACACATACACCGCAGCAAACCGGGAGCTATCCACTACGACGGCGACCCGATGATGACCGGCACCGACATTGACGTGCATATTGAGGAAAGGGGCATAAAAATCATCACCAACCCCGACGACATCGAGGACAAAAGTCTTCCTAACCCTATACTCAACGCTTTCTCTGAGTTCTTTAATAATATTAATAATGTACGCGAGGACATTGAGAAACAGGGAAAGAAAATTCAGACCATCAACAAGGTGCTGCTGAGGAAACTTACGAGGATATAATACAAAATTATTTATAATACCATGGATATGCAAACTATTATCACCATTATAATAGTGGCTATAGCCATTGCCTTCGCAATACGTCGTTTGTGGCGCACATTCCGTAATGACAACAATAGCCACACCGACGGATGTTCATGCGGATGCGATGGCTGTAGCCTGAAAAACAAGTGCTGCTGACATTGCTCCCAATCATGGCTGCGTGTCGATAAACAGCGATTCGTCCATCTCCGAGAGTGTCTTCTTTTTCTTGTTTTCCCGCGCCCCTGCCTTGATGAGACTCTTGGCTGCGGTGATAATACTGGGTCCTCCCTCGGCGATGGTTATCTTCAGTTTGTTAATTTTCTTCATCGTATCTTGCATACTCGTCTCCACGTCCATGAATCTTATTCCGAAGTCCTGCACACGCTCTATTACCAAGTTGGCGGCATCTATCATCGCCTGCTGGTTTTTGAGCTGTCGCACTTGAGTCCACATCATCTCAAGCACTCTCAGGTTCATGTACATCGTCTGCGGACCTAATATCATTACCCCCTGGTCGTAGGCCTCGCGCCATAGCGTGGTGTCGTTGAGCAGTGCGAGGTTGAGAGCCCCCTCTATCGGCACATACATAATGGCGAAGTTAAGGCGGTTGTATCCTTCGGGCAGATACTTTGTGTATTCCTTCTTGGCGAGCCGCTTCACCTGTGCCCTTACGCTTTCGATATGTGCTTTGAGGTATGCCGACTTCTCGGGAGTGCCATCCTCAGCATTCATATATCGTTCATAATCAGTGAGTGACATCTTCGAATCTACAACAAAATGGCGGTTGTTTGGGAAGTGGAGTATAAAGTCGGGAATCATCCCTCGTCCATCGTCGCCCCTAAGTCCCTTGCCCGCCTTGTCGCGCAGGGTCTCCTGTGTGTCGAATTGCTCCCCCTCCTTCAGCTCGAGGTCCTCGAGCAACTGTTTCAGTTTCAGTTCGCCGAAGTTTCCCTGCACCTTCACCTCGCCCGTGAGGGCACGTGTCAGCCTGTCGGCCGTTTCTCCCAACGACGCGCTCTGCTTCATGTTCAGCTTGATGGTTTCGTCGAGACGTGTCATAGCCTCCTTCTGTTGTTCCTTCGAGAGGTTGAGTGCCTCCTGCATATCTCGCAGGCTCTTCTGCAAAGGGTCAACAATTTTCGTCACCTGTTCCACGTTTCTCTCCCCCAGTTCCTTTTGTCTTGCCTTGAGCACGGCTTCCGATGTTGTTTTCATCTGCTCGCGTATGAGTTCCATCTGCATCTCATAAGTCTTCTCCTGCCGTCGCATCATCATAACCGCCATGGCAACTACAGCCACGGTCACTATAATCAGTATTATTTCCATCTATCTTGTGAGTATTAAATAACGCTGCAAAGATACAATATTTATTTCAACCATCCAAACATCAAACGTTAAAAAGTATTACGGATCTTTCTGCCACATACGCCACATAATATATAACATTTATAATAATGAATAATATATTTTTATTTTTTTATTTTATATATATATATTTATATAATGTACGCATATACGTGGCGTATGTGGCATAACACCACGGCAAAGTATTATGAAAACGTCGAGAATGGAGTGTCTCGGTGCTTGCCCTGTTCACTTGTCAAGTGCTTGCCCTGTTCATTTGTCAAGTGGATGCCCTGTTCACTCGTCAAGTGGATGCCCTGTTCACTTGTCAAGTGGATACCCTGTTCACTTGTCAAGTGCTTGCTTTATGAATTTTACCCCTGGATGGGATGCGTTGCATGAAGCGATTAAGGGTGGAATTTGGAAAATAATTGGGAATTGCACAATATTGCACAATATTGCACATCTCCCAATTTTTTTTGTTGTACCTTTGCATCAGTAAAAAGAAAAAACGGTTCTGCATGACCCCCTGCGCTCTTTGACATTCTGACTATACTTTACACACGAATTTTGAAATTCTCAATTTTGCAGGTATGCTGTTTTGTTTCTCTGTCGTAATTGATCCCTACGAGTAGTATGTCTCCGGTATATTCTGCAATCTTTGCGGGATATTGCTTGCGCTTAATCTGGTCGATGGCAGTGTCGGCAGTGTTGTTGAATTTCAGTTCGATGACAAGGGCAGGCTTGCTTACGTTGCGACGCGGAATCATCACAAGGTCGGCATACCCCTTGCCTGTGGCATATTCGCGGTGGATGACGTATTCATTTCTTGCCCATATATATGCCACGGTAAGCACACAAGCCAAGGAGTTCTCGTCGTTGTAGGCGAGGATGCTCGTATTCTCATCGTGTGCAATGTCGATGGCTTGTGCCACAGCATTCTCGTTGCAAGCTATGGTGGCGTCGAGGAGGAATTTGGAGTTTTTTATTGTATTTGCCAACGGAGTCCATGACGTGGCTTTTATTGCATTGTTCATCTCGTCGGCCACCTCTTTGTTGGGAATATAGCATTCGTAAGTATCTTCATTGTATGCCAAATATCCAAGATGAATCAACACGGTGAGGACATCGTTCTTGCTGTTAATAATTTGCATATCATTACGAAACTCTGTTGTATCTACATATACACTCTCTCCAGACAGCATACGGATGATGTCGTCCTTGAGCCCGTCGAAGTTCATCTGGATATATGTGATAACCGAGTCGTAGGCTCCGGTGGTAGTCCAGTAGCTTCGGCATGAACCACGTTGAATGGCTTTCATCACGGAATAAGGGTTGTAGATGGATTTCTCCCTGCCGATGTTATATCCGTCGTACCACATCTTAAGGTTGTCCATAGATGCGTTGTGTCTCTCTGCCAGCATCTTCACCTCGTCTTC
>JALERP010000021.1 GCA_022764085.1 Prevotella sp. | reverse complement strand
GGTCCCCATACCTGGAAGTACTTGCCGTTATAGAAGTAATATCCGAATCCTGTCATGGTGTTCAGAGAGAGATAGCTGCCGAAGTCCTGGTTGCCGGTGACACCGAAGTCTGCTCGCAACTTGAGGTCGTTCACCCATTTCACTCCCTTCATGAACTTCTCGTCGGATATGCGCCATCCGGCTGATACGGCAGGGAAATTACCCCATTTGTGGTTAGCTCCGAACTTCGACGAACCCTCATGGCGCAACGAGGCTGTAAACATATACTTGCCTGCGAAGTCGTAGCTGACGCGACCGAAGAAGGCAATCAGTTTAGAGTCGTTCTGATAGCTGCCCATACATATCTCTCCCTCTTCCTTGGCATACTCTCCCGAACCAAGATTGTCGGCTCCAAGTCCGTCATTGGGGAAATCCTTGTTATAGGCATTAAAGCCCGAATAGCGCGAATACTGGTAGGAATAACCTGCCATAGCCTTAACGTTATGCTGACCAAAACTGCCGCTGTAGTTGGTGAGCCACTCCATAATCTGCTGGCGCTCCTTGCTGTACGAACGACTTGCCTCGCCCTCTCGACCGTTATTGATGGCAATGGTGCTGGTTGACGGACGGAACCATGTGTTGTTGTTGCTGTATTGATGGTCGGCAAACATCAATTGCGTCGTAAGGCGATGGTTGCTCTTTCCTTCCTTAGCAAGCAATGGCAACAGATTAAGCTTGACTGTGGCATCCCAGTCGAGAAGTTTCGTGTCGGCATGATCTTGTTCGAGCTTCTGACGTTCCACAGGATTCGAGCCCACTACCTGTCCCATGAAGTTATAATAACGAGCGGGATTCTCCGGGTCCATCATGGGAGTGGTAGGATTGGCCTCGATGGCATCCTTAAATACACTCCAGTCGGCATTGTCACGATATATGATACGCGGAGCCACATTGGCTGTGAAGGTGAACAGTCCTCCCTTGCTTGTGTGCATCACCGATGCACGTGCACCATATTCCTCGCGCTCCGAACGCAGGTCGATACCTTTTGCATCACGATAGTCGGCACTGATGCGATAGTTGTTCTTGTCGTTGCCGCCACTCATGGTGAGGGTGTGCTGCATTGTAACACCTGTGCGGCTCACCGCGTCAAGCCAATCGACATTGCCGCCAAGGTCAACACCTGTGTCGCCCCATCCGAGACGGACGTCACGATAATCCTGCGCGCTCATCATGTCGAGTTCTTTCTTGATAACATCAAACGACACCATACCTGAATATGACGTATGAACCGAACCGTCTTTGCTTCCCTTCTTCGTCGTCACCACGATTACACCATTCGAACCGCGTGTTCCGTATATTGCAGAGGCTGCACCGTCCTTGAGAATGTCAAACGAGGCAATGTCGTTGGGATTGATATTAGTAAGGTTGCCGCCAGGCACACCGTCGATGACAATCAATGGACCAAGACCGGCAGAACGCGAGGAGACACCACGTATCTGGATGCTTGCCTGATTGTTGGGGTCGCCCGCACCAGTGTTTGTGATTGACACACCAGGCACCTTGCCCTGAATCATCATCGAGGGGTCGAGCGAACTGATGGTGAGGAAGTCTTTCTCGCCAACGTGTGAGATGGCAGAGGTAAGTTCCTTCTTGTCCATCGTGCCGTAGCCAATGACCACAACCTCGTTAAGCACGTCGTTCTTCTCCTTGAGCGTCACGTTGATGGTCTTGCGGCCGTTCACCTTCTCCATGATGGTCTCGAAGCCCACATAAGAGAACGAGATGGAGCCCGACGAGGCCACTTCTACTGAGTACTTGCCGTCGATGTCGGTGATAGCACCTGTTGATCCGGCTTTCACGCTAACGCCCACGAGCGGCTCACCACCCGGGTCGGTAACGGTACCTGTTACCTTTACTTGTTGGGCAGAGGCCGTAAGCGTAGCAAACAGCAACATGACCCAAAGCACTAATCTAAACTTGGAAATCCGTCTTGTTTTTGATTCCATGATTTCAGTGTTTTTAAGTTATTATATATAATGTGTAAATATTTTCTCGTCTCATTCGGCTTTTAGAGCTTTTGCATGTTATGGCTTTACGGCTTTGCAGTGCTTGAGCTTTTACGGCTTTTAGAGCGTTTGGGTTTTTACGGCTTTTAGAGCGTTATTGGCTTTATGGTCTTTAGCTTAACGTAGAAGAAAAAGCTTTTTATTTTTAGTGTTATATTCTTGACTTTTGTTTCCAAGAACCACTATATCTGATTTCTTGCTTGTTAGCGATTGCAAATATAGATAAAAATCGTTATGTAAGTTTAACAAAGTACATTTTAGGTAAATCTTTGTAAAAGGTAAACGAATTTAATAGGCTATAAATCAGGACATTACTTGAGGCATAAAAATCGTGCCAAGTACATTGAAAATTATCACTTATGTAAAGAGCAAGCAGAAAAACAGAGTAAAAAAAGATAGAAAACGAACAAAAGGAAGGAAATATTGATGAAAGACGGGCAAAAAAAATAAAGCAGCTGTTTCTCAATGCACGGGCAATAGAAAAACAACTGCTTTACTTATTATAAGCAAGCGCGTGCAAAAATTTACATCGTTCACGACGCTTGCGTCTGTTTATGCCAAAGGCAAAATGTTTTCAGCTTATTAGAGGGGAAGCTTGTAACCAACGGTAAACTGGAACACACTGTTCTTGTTGTCCATATCCTTGAAGGCCTTGGTCAGACCAAAGTTGTAGCGACCCTCAATAACGAAGTTGCTGAACTCATAGCTCAAGCCGATAGGCATAGACAGTTCAAAGGTGTTCTCGTCAAAGATGCCATCTGTCTGTACAGAGGTGCTACCCGACTTACCCTTAATCTTGTTGTTAATGCAGAAAGCAGGCTGCAAACCGAGCTTCACAGCAAAACCAGGAGC
>JALERP010000051.1 GCA_022764085.1 Prevotella sp. | reverse complement strand
AGCACGTTTCGTTGACAAGCAAGTGCAGGAAGAATTTGAGGCACAAATCCGCACATCGCGCATTGTCTCCCTTTTTGCCCTCGTGGCGATATTCATCTCTATGCTCGGCTTGATAGCTATGTCCACATACTTCATCGAGCAAAGGCAGAAGGAGATAGCCGTGCGCAAGGTGTTCGGCTCAACGAATGCCCAGATGCACAGGCGACTTGTGCGCACATTCCTCATGTATGTAGTGATTGCCTTTGTCATCTCCGTGCCCATTGTCTTGTATTTCATGAAAGACTGGATAATACAATACACTTACCGCATCACGTGGTGGCCCTGGATAGCAGTGGCAGGAGCAATCATCCTCTTGATCTCCTTTGCCGCAGTGATGGTGCAGAGCTGGATGGCGGCGAATGAGAATCCGATAAAACATATTAAAGATAATAATTAATGGAGTAAAATGGAGATAAAGGAAGATAAATGGAGATAATGGACGTATGTTTATGGCACAGTATTTCTGAGCAATAACAGTATTGTCTTTTATCTTCTTATATCTCCTTCTATCTTCTTTTAACTCCCCCAAATAAAAAAAACAATGATTAAAGTAGAGAATTTATCAAAGTCGTTCCGCACGGAAGAGGTGGAGACTATTGCATTGAATGGAGTGTCGTTCGAAGTGAAGGACGGCGAGTTTGTGGCTATTATGGGTCCCTCGGGATGTGGCAAATCGACATTGCTCAACATCCTCGGACTGCTCGACAATCCCACGGGCGGAAAGTATTGGCTCGACGGGAACCCGGTGGATTCTTTGAAGGAGAAAGACCGCACCGACGTGCGCAAGGGACAGATCGGTTTCGTGTTCCAGTCGTTCAACTTGATTGACGAGTTGAACGTGGAGGAGAACATCGAGCTGCCGCTCACCTATCTTAACATCCCCGCCAAGGAGCGCAGGCAGAAGGTGCAGGAGATTATGAAGCGCATGGCGATAAGTCATCGTGCCAAGCATTTTCCCCACCAGCTTTCGGGAGGTCAGCAGCAACGTGTGGCAATAGCCCGTGCCGTGGTGTTCGGTCCGAAGATTATTCTCGCCGACGAGCCGACGGGTAATCTCGACTCCAAGAACGGTATCGAGGTGATGAAGCTCCTCACCGAACTCAACCGCGAGGGAACAACGATAGTAATGGTTACCCATAGCGACCGCGACGCCTCAATGGCGCAGCGAGTGATAAAGCTATTCGACGGAAAAATCGTGGAGTAGAAATAACGTGGAATCTGTCGCTTGTAGGGTCTTACCTCGTGTAAGACCGCCTATGCATAGCCCATTTGCGTGGTGCCATTCGGTGAATGCGGTCTTACACGAGGTAAGACCCTACAGCGGACGTTTCCAGCTAAATAAAACAATATTATTTTTTCAGCGCAATTCTCGCTTCCTCGAGCATTCCGGCGATATACGGGTCGCCCAAGGAGTTGTTTTTTATTAGTTCAAAAAGACTCTTGTCGCAAGTGGTGCGCTCGTTGTCGGTGAGCAGGTTGCCGTGATTCTTGCACAGTTCGGCAATCTTCACCACGAGACCATAGAGCACCAATGTCTTGTCAACGCCGGTGGAAACGAATGACGCACGCAGTGTGCCGAAACGCTTCATGAAGTCGAGGTCGTTGTTGATGGTAGGCTCCAACTTTTCCAGTCCGGTAACAACATATCCGTTGTTGTCGATAAACTGCTTGCCGTCGTAGGTGATGACGCGCTCATTTGACACCTTCGTAGGGTCGTTGCCATAGATATGATAATACAGAATTATGACATTGTCGCCCTTTTCATACCACACAAGTGCGTAGGCATTGCGCTTGTCGGATTTTTTCTTGTCGCGGAAAAGTGCGACGAGATAGTTGTGGTCGGAATGCGTGCCGAATGTGACTGAATACTCGTTTTGCGATCCGTAAGGCACACTGAAATCCGATTTGAATGTGCGCGGAGCATTATGTGTCATACGATACAGTTTATATGCCTCCTTCTCGTTTGTGAATGTCTTGATAAACTCATCTTCGAGTTGACCGAAGGCTTTTTTAGTCATCATTATCTCTTCATAGCGGCAGAAGGTGGTGGGGGTGTCTATGTTGTCTTCATAATGATTCTTCGACAACAATGTCTTGTCACCTCTTGCGTCGAGACTACTAAACAATTGCTCGATTTTCTCCTGTGCCGACGCCACAACGCTCATCATCATGGCAATCAATAAAATACTCTGTCGTTTCATGTCAATAATATTCTTCTTCATATTCTACATTACAAATCTCACTTATCCTAATCTCCTGATACACCGTCATGGCATTTATCAGACGCTCTGCTTCCTCGAGAGCCACCGCCATACTGTCCTCGCTAATCCCGCTGGCCTCGGCTGCCTGGGCTATCAGATGTCTTGGGACGGGAGGGGTGTAAGGTAACTTTTGTTGTTTCTTAGGCTTCGACTTTTGCGATGGAGTGGGGGAGATTTCAACATTGCCATCACGCAATTTGTCGATAGAAGGCTCATCACGCAATGTGTCGATAGGAACAGTCATTGCCTTTATGGTATCAATAGATTCAACCTCGGCTATCATCGGCTCGCCTTGCTTCCCGCCGACATTAAGCATAAAGACCAATACAAAGAAAGCCGCCACTGCCGCTGCCTCCATATAAATGCGGATGCCTCTGGGAGCGTGGGCGTCTCGCCCGCGGCCTGCCTCCCCATCATCAAACATGCGGAACATCTCCCGATAAGCTTCCCAATCCTCCTTAGGGATATTATTAGGTCTATCCTCGTCACCAGCTTCACGGAAATACTCAGCAAGAGCCGTCTCCTCCTCCAAAGATGTCTCACCGTCCATAAACCTCTTGAGCAAATCTTCCACTTCAATATCTTTCATTGTCTGTTCCTCATTTTAATATCGTTGAACAATTTCTTGCGTGCATTTGACAACATCACCTTCACCGATGCCTCACTGATACCCAACAGTCGTGCAATCTCCCCGTTGGAGCGATGCTCCATCTGGCGCATTTTCAGCACTTGCATTTCCCTTGGCGGCAGTTTCTCCATCTGCTGCACCAGCCATCTTTCGTCTTCCTCCAGTTCGATGCGCGCCGAAGGACTCGCCCATTGTCCTGCCGACTGCTTCATCCCTTTGTCGGCATCTGCGAATATCGAGAGTCTCTTCTTTTGCCTTCGTATGATGTCGATGCAAAGGCGCTGGGCGATGACTGTTGCGAGTTTGAGGGCATGGTCGCCATCATTGAGTTGGTCGTGCAGAGTCCATAGGCGCAGCATAACGTCGCCGGCGGCATCCTCGGCAGCATCTGCCGAGGATAACATCCGCCTTGCCACGCCATCAGCCTTGGTACGCAGTTGAATGGCTATTGTCTCAAACTCGCTTTGTGTCATCTTTCTTATTGGGGAGTTAACTCCTTATTACGGTTGTGCGTTAATGTTGTTCACAGTTCTTGGCTTCTTGCGATATTTCGGACGATTGTTGGTGTTGCTCTCGCTACAGTTGCCTGTTATCACAAGTTCGTTCTTCTTAATCTCGCCCGAGCCTGCAATCGAAGATTTATAGTTGACCACCTTGCCCTTCAGTTCTATCTCGCCCGAACCGGCAATATTGCATTTCAGTTGATGGCATTCGGAGAACATGGTCTCGATATTACCCGAACCTGCCACCGACAAATCCGCGTTTTTGCAAAGTGAGGCAACGTTGTCTATATCTATGTCGCCTGAACCTGCCACCGAAACGTGCAGATATGACACGCTTGCCTGTTGCATGTCAATCTCTCCCGACCCTGCAATGGTCAGGGCCAGTTTGTCGGCACTCACATTATTCAGTTTGATGTCGCCCGAACCACTGATATTAAACGTCACCTCTTCCGTTTCTATGTCGTTTATGGCAATGAAGTCTCCACTGCCGACACATTCCGCCCTGGTCAGTTCGGGTGATGTGACCTTCACTACGACATCCTCAGAGAGATTGGCGGAGCTGAATGTAACTCCGTTCATCTTCTTCTTCTTGCCCTCTACATAGATGTTCAACTGTTTGTCCTTAACCTCTGCCTTGATTTTCTCCATGTCCTTTGGCGAGGCGATGATGATGCACTCATGCTTAGAGCCTTGAGCGAACTTGACAGTTACTCCCGCAGTGAGCGACACCTTATTAAACGGAGTCACTGCCACCGACTTCTCCACTGTTTTATTACTCCGGGCAGCAGCCCCAACGCAAATGGCAATAGCCATCATGATAAACATTACCTTTTTCATACAATAATTCATTTTTGTTGTTCCTTTATATATAATAACGTATGAACTACGAAAAGTTAATGGCAAAATCAAAGTTTTTTTAAAAATTCAATATGTCCGTTATGGAACAGTTGTGACAATGCCTATTGTCTGTCTTTTTTTAGAATAGGTGGCTCTTCTGCAATTTAGTTGAAAAGGATGTGTTCTATCACGAGTTTATTCTTTAGCAATTCGAGTCCAGCTTTACCATACATGCTCCTTTTCATTACTTTCAGTTTGTTGACAAATCCCTCTGTAATGCCGTTGGTAAT
>JALERP010000025.1 GCA_022764085.1 Prevotella sp. | reverse complement strand
GATTTCATCTGCCCGAAGGCTCTGTGTTCTCCGTCGCTTGCGACCTACTCTATATAAACAAAAATCTCTTTTCCTCTTTATCTCTGTGGTTTAAATAAACCCCTTATACATTGGGAATTATCACTTCAGAAAGTTGAGTTATTTGTCTTGAACGTAAATTACCGCAAATTGAACGAAAATTAAAGCATCCACCACGGCTCAGACTGGCGCAGAGTGGCGCAGACTTTCGGGGCAAGCTGAAATGTTAAGTTATGGGTGTGTCATAAGTTAACTTATAAGCATTTGACAAGTTAACTTATTACGACGCGAAAGGTTAAGTTATGAGCATGCGACAAGTTAGGTTGTCTAACCGTCAGGCTCGCCGACATAGTCCCATATCAGACGCTGTTCGCGATATAAGTTTTCTGACGCTTGGCGCGACTCCCCAAGAGTCGCTCGCGTGCGCGCACGCGATTCCTCCCGAAGGGATATTAAATAAGTCTTTGATATATTTATTTAATAGGTGAAACTCCCCAACAACGGAGTCCCTTGTTGGGGAATTTAGGTCACTTGTTGGGGAATTTAGGTCACTTGTTGGGGAGCTTTGGACAGAGGCCGAGTTGGTAGCGAACAGTGGTGACGAAAACCACATAATGCCATAGATTCAGTCGTGTCAGTGGTATGACGATAGAAGATGTATCTGCCCGAAGCGAAGGCGAACGCCTTCTTGGCGGATTACGCAAAGGCATGGATTGCTGTAATATGTAACCTTATGACTATGGAGAATCGCAAAACAATCTTTGAAAAGAAAAACGGGTGCTATCATAATTCACCCTTTAATTAGTTGTTATACAATGTGTTATGAGGAAGTAATGTACCTTTGTGTTCCTCCGTTCCTTTTTTGGTACATACAAGAGTACACAATCAGATGCTTATAAATGCTTATGTATGCTTATAAAATACCTATGTTGTTTACTTTTGGCTGACCCTTAAATCACTGCAAATCAGCACTTTGTATTTGTAACTCCTTGATTATGAGTACAAAAAAAAGGACTTTAAAAGTCCCCTTTTGTGATTCCGTAGGGATTCGAACCCTAGACCCACGCCTTAGAAGGGCGTTGCTCTAATCCAACTGAGCTACGGAACCCCATGCTTGTTTTGCGGGTGCAAAGATACGAAAAAAAGGCGGAATACGCAAATATTTCCGCCTTTTTTTTCTTATTTTAACCTTTCAGGGCTGCAATAGTCTCTTTAAGGGCAGCAATCTTCTCAAGAGAGTCGCTTTCCTTCTTGCGTTCCATGGCAACTACAGCCTCCGGGGCATGCGCCACAAACTTCTCGTTGCTGAGCTTCTTGCGAACTGAGGCAAGGAAACCTTCAAGGTGCTGAAGCTGCGCCTCAGCCTTCTCTATCTCGGCAGCCACGTCTATCATCTCTCCAAGTGGCACAGCATACTCGGATGTGCCCACCATGAATGAAGATGCAGTGGAGTCCTTCTCACTCACTACCTCGATGGCAGAAAGATTGGCCATTTTGGTGATTACTGAGTCGTAGGAGGAAAGAACGGCTGTTCCTACCACCTGAAGACGAAGTGCCTCGCGCGGAGAGATGTTCTTCTGGTTGCGCACAGTACGCACTCCACTGACAACCTGCTTGAGGTTCTCCACATCAGCTACAAGGCTCTGCTCTGCCTCGGTGGGAGCATCCAGATTGAGACAGTCGCGCATAATCGACTCGCCTGGCTTACGGTCGTAGATGTTCTGCCACAGCTCCTCGGTGATGAACGGCATGAACGGGTGGAGCATCTTGAGGAGAGTCTCGAAGAAGCGCAAGGTTGCATCATAGGTGATGCGGTCGAGCGGCTTCTGGTATTCGGGCTTTACCATCTCAAGATACCAGCTTGAGAACTCGTCCCAGAAGAGACGATATACTGTCATAAGGGCGTCGGAAATACGATACTTCTTGAAGTGGTCGTTAATCTCGGCATTCACAGACTTGAGCTTGGCATCAAACCACTCAACGGCAATGCGGTTTGCCTCAGGCTGCTCGGCATCCACGGTCTCCCATCCTTTGACAAGGCGGAAGGCGTTCCATATCTTGTTGTTGAAGTTGCGTCCCTGTTCGCAAAGGCTCTCGTCGAAGAGTATGTCATTTCCGGCAGGAGCGGAGAGCATCATGCCCATGCGCACACCGTCGGCACCGAACTTCTCGATAAGCTCGATTGGGTCGGGAGAGTTGCCGAGACTCTTTGACATCTTGCGTCCGAGCTTGTCCCTGACAAGACCGGTTATGACTATGTCCTTAAAGGGGGCCTCACCCATGAACTCCTCAGATGCCATGATCATCCTGCTGATCCAGAAGAAGATGATGTCGTAGGCTGAAACGAGGGTCTGTGTCGGGAAGAAGGTCTTCAGGTCAACGGTCTTATCGGGCCAGCCGAGGGTTGAGAACGGCCAGAGCCAGGAGCTGAACCAGGTGTCTAGCACGTCGTTGTCCTGATGAAGATGCTTCGAACCGCACTTCGGACAGGTATCCACATCGGTTCTGGACACGATCATCTCACCGCAGTCTTCACAGTACCAGACCGGGATGCGGTGTCCCCACCAGAGCTGGCGGGAGATACACCAGTCACGGATGTTCTCCATCCAGTGAGAATAGGTGTTTTCCCATCTCTTGGGATAGAATCTGATGTCCCCGTTCTTCCATGCGGCAAGGGCCTTGTCAGCCATACCGCGCATCGATACGAACCACTGCTCGGAAAGATAGGGCTCAACCACCGTGTGACAGCGGTAGCAGTGTCCCACG
>JALERP010000019.1 GCA_022764085.1 Prevotella sp. | reverse complement strand
GCTTACGGAATATTACGAGAAAATGTACCCGAGTTAAGAACCGCCGTATGCCGAACGGCACGTACGGTGGTGTGAGAGGTCGGTAAACACGAAAATAGGAGATAAACAACCTATGATTAGTGCTTACCTCCTACTCGATTTTATGGCGGTTGGCCCTCTGCTCGCGATACTTTGCTTTCTGACGGGCTGATCCACTTCCGTGAGCACCGGTGATGTATTTCTTCTTTTTGGCTTTGGTCTTTACCTTGTCCTTGTTGGGGTCGCCCTTGGGTATCCCCTTGAACACCATACCGCCGCCTGCAATTATATCATCGATATCTGCCATATTAGTGGTGGAAAAGTCTAACGCCAGTGAATGTCATTGCAATGCCGTACTTGTCGCATGTGTCGATTACATGGTCGTCGCGCACGCTGCCGCCTGCCTGTGCTATGTATTTCACTCCGCTCTTGTGGGCACGCTCGATATTGTCGCCGAAGGGGAAGAATGCGTCGCTGCCAAGAGCCACACCGGTGTTCTTGGCTATCCATTCCTTCTTTTCCTCCATGGTGAGCACTTCAGGCTTCTCCTTGAAGAACTGCTGCCATGTGCCATCACGCAACACGTCGTCATGGTCTTCGGATATATACACGTCGATGGTGTTGTCGCGGTCGGCGCGGCGGATGTTGTCAACGAAAGGCAGTGTCATTACCTTCGGGTGCTGGCGCAGCCACCAGATGTCGGCCTTGTTGCCGGCGAGTCGTGTACAGTGGATGCGGCTCTGCTGTCCTGCTCCGATACCGATGGCCTGTCCGTCCTTTACATAGCATACTGAGTTGCTCTGAGTATATTTCAGAGTGATGAGGGCTATGATTAGGTCGCGTTTTGCTGCATCGCTGAAGTCCTTGTTCTTTGTGGGGATATTCTCAAAGAGTGCAGGGGCGTCGAGCTTCACCTCGTTGCGTCCCTGCTCGAATGTGATGCCAAATACCTGCTTGCGCTCGATAGGTGCGGGTACGTAGTTGGGGTCGATTTTTATAACATTATACGTTCCCTTGCGCTTTGCCTTGAGGATTTCTATGGCCTCGGGGGTGTAGTCAGGAGCAATGACACCGTCGCTTACCTCTCGCTTGATAAGCAGGGCCGTAGCCTCGTCACAAGTGTCGCTCAGTGCCACAAAGTCACCGTATGAACTCATACGGTCGGCACCGCGGGCACGGGCGTATGCACAGGCTATAGGTGAGAGCTCTACCTTCAGGTCATCCACGAAATATATCTTGCTTAGGGTCTCGTCGAGGGGAAGACCTACAGCGGCTCCTGCGGGAGACACATGCTTGAATGATGCTGCTGCGGGCAGTCCTGTGGCAGCCTTAAGCTCGCGCACGAGCTGCCAACTGTTGAACGCGTCGAGGAAATTGATGTATCCCGGGCGACCGTTTATTACCTCAATAGGCAACTCTCCCTCTTCCATATATATACGTGAGGGCTTTTGATTCGGATTGCATCCGTACTTTAATGCTAATTCTTTCATTTTCTTAGAAATTTTGAAGTTAAGGAAGTTAATGAAGATAATGAGTTGAGGAAGCTGCGGAATAACCAAAAAAGAGACAATCCCCATAGACGTATGCGGCTTGCCTCTTTTTTATTCCTTTTAGAGTCCTATTAGCTGGATTATTCGCTAACGGTGTTGACTCTTCTCTCCTTGATACGGGCCTTCTTGCCAGTGAGTGCGCGCAGATAATACAACTTGGCGCGACGTACCTTACCATGCTTGTTGATTTCGATGCTATCGATGTTCGGAGACTCGATTGGGAAAATACGCTCAACTCCTACGGTACCCGACATCTTGCGCACTGTGAAGCGCTTCTTGTCGCCGTGACCGGAAATCTTGATTACTACACCACGGTAGAGCTGGATACGCTCCTTGCTACCCTCGATAATTTTGTAAGCGACAGTGATTGTATCACCTGAACGGAACTCAGGGAACTTCTTGCCGGTTGCAAATGCTTCTTCAGCAACTTTAATTAAATCCATTTTTCTTGTATAAAATTAAATTTGTTTATCGTTCCAACGCAACATAACAGGCAACACGTTACTTCCTGCCAGCGATTACGCCGAAAAGCGGGTGCAAAGGTAATACTTTTTATTGAATTATGCAATTTTATTCCGCTTTTTTTTGTGTTTTCATGGGAATTTTGTACTTTTGCATCGTAATTTACTCTATTATGAAGAAGATTTTATTTGTTTCGCTGACTATCTGTATGATAGCTCATCCCTGCTACGCACAGAATTACCGTGTGGCAAGGGTTGAGAAAACGAGAATTTTGGTGGATTCAAAGTTCGACTCCGATGGTGGTAATTCCACTGCGTCTTTTCTTGTTCCATATAAACATTCTGTCGATAGTATTATGTCTCCATTGGTGGGAAGAATTGAATGTTCTGCCGACATCAACAAGCCTGAGAGCAGGATGACCAATCTGATGGCTGACATAATGGTATGGGCTGGTGAGTTGTATGGAGAGAAGGTGGATGTTGGTGTTTATAATATCGGTGGAATACGTTCTACAATGGCTGCAGGTGATGTAACCTATGGTGATGTGATGGCTGTATCCCCTTTTGAGAACCGTATATGTTTCCTCTCCATGACTGGAGAGGTGCTCAACGAATTGTTCTCACAGATGGCATTCACTGGTGGTGAGTGCGTGAGTCAGGGTGTCAAATTAGTCTTTACCAAGGAGGGAAAACTAAAGTCAGCTTCTCTTAATGGTAAACCTATCGACCCAGCAAGGAAATACCGTATTGCTACAATTGACTTCCTTGCCCAAGGTAACGACAAGATGTATGCATTTAAGAAGAAGACGGATTATGTGAATTTCGATGATGCCGCCAATAATGCAAGGGAAATCATTGCCAAGTACTTTACTTATATGAAAGAACATGGTATCAAGGTGGAGCCTAAGGTGGAGGGGAGAGTTGTTGTGGAATGAAGGATTAAGATTTTAGGATTAAGAATTAAAAATTAAGAATTAGGAATTAAGAGTTAAGAATGATGTCAATTAATAGATTCTTTACATTATTTGTTGTCTTGCTTTGGGGATTGGCTGTTAATGCGCAGGACAAAAAGGAATTGGTGATACTTCATACCAATGATACACATAGCACTATCGACCCGACTAAGGCTACTGTGGCTGATACGTTGATTGCTGGTAGGGGAGGTGTCGTGCGTAGGGCTTATCTCATAGATGAGGAACGACAGAAGAATCCTGACCTTTTGCTCTTTGATAGCGGCGACTTTTCCCAGGGTTCACCTTATTACACTATGTTCAAGGGGGTTGTTGAGATAGGAGCAATGAATGCCATGGGATATGACGCCACTACTTTGGGCAATCATGAATTTGACAATGGTATGGAAAACCTTGCCAAACTTATTAGAATGGCCAAATTTCCCTTTGTGTGCAGTAATTACGACTTTACGGGTTCTCCACTTGAAGGATTGGTCAAACCTTGGATTACGCTCAAAAGAAACGGTATCAAAATAGGTGTGTTAGGGCTTTCTCCGGTATTGTCTGGTATCGTTATGGAAGGGGCTATCAATGGCATTAAGTATATCGATCCCATAAAAGCTACACAGGAGACAAGCGATTACCTTAAGAACGTGGAGAAATGCGACATGGTGATTTGTCTTTCTCACGTCGGTTGGGATTTGTGGCCAAAGGATATTGATGACAATCACATATTTAATGCCACACGTAACGTTGACCTCGTTCTTGGAGGACATTCACACACGTTTATGGAGGGACTTGAGTATATCAAAGACCTCGACGGAAAGCAAATTCCGGTTGACCAGAACGGTAATACCGGGGCATTTATCGGTAAAGTCGTTGTAACAATGGAATCTGTCTGTAATAAATGACAATGCTTTCCTGACTATTCGAAATGGAACGTCAGGACAATCATCTTGGCATGGCTGGCTCTAACAGAGTTGGCCATTATTTTTGCCGTCTCGTCCTTGAGTTGAGATGCGTGGGTCTTGTCAAGGGCATCAGTGAGGCTGAAACAGAATTTCAACTCTGGTATGAGTTTGAAGAACGGGAGATATAGGTCACATCCCACACCTATTTCCACCATAGTGTCATAGCGTTTAAGCTGAACGATGTCCTGGTCTTTGGAGGTGAGGTTAATCATGGGGTTTATTCCCGCCATGATGTACGGGCGGCAGTTGTTGAATCTCTTGCTGCTGAATTTCAGGTCAATTGGCATAGAGATATATGTGTTCTTCATTTCCTGAGACTCCGTGTATGCCTTTCCATTTTCGTCAATTCGGTCAAGGTCGCGGAATGTCAGATACTTCGAGCCAAAGTGCATGGAGGGAGAAAAGCGGACGTTGAAATTGTCGCTTAGTCTCATGTCTGCCAGTACACCCACCGAGATTCCCGGATTCCATTTGCTGGCATCGCATACTATCGTGCGTGTGACCTCTGTTCCGTCTTCTTGTAAGAAGGTCTGAGGTCCCACGTTCTCAAACTCGATGTCCTGTGCATTGAATCCTATGAGAATACCGAAATGCAAGGGGCGGAGGTCAACGTACGGTTTGTTTTCCACCTTTCTGTCCTGTGCTGTTGCTGTTAACCCTATGAGGGCTGCAAACATAATGATTATCGTCTTTTTCATTGTTTTTTTATGCCTTTATTATATAAAACGCAGTTTTTGTCGGTATATTGTATTAAATTAAGCAAAAAGAATACCTAAAATTTGGTATTTATGAAATCTTTTTTGTACTTTTGCATCATAATTCATAGTAAACACATTTATTAATTTAAAATTTGAGTAATATGGCTTATGTAATTGGTGATGATTGTATCGCATGCGGTACATGTATCGATGAGTGCCCCGTAGGAGCAATCTCTGAGGGCGAAAAGTATTCAATTGACCCTGATACCTGCACTGAGTGCGGTACTTGCGCAGACGTTTGTCCTTCTGAGGCAATCAGTCTTCCCGCTTAATTCAGAAATTGATTTTTTTGAAGAAAAAGTTAGGGCTGGCACCATAGGTGTCAGCCCTTCTTTTAAGCCACAATTTTTAATCATTTATTTTACATTCCAAGAACTTGTTTGGCTATAGCATTCTCCGGGTCAATCTCTATGAGCTTCTGTGCTTGTACTTTGGCTGCTTCCATATTGTCAGCAACACGAGCCTCGTAAGAAATCATATATAGATATGCTTCCTTCAGACGCGCCCTGTCTGAATTGTTAAGCTCTGTACGCTCGCTATAGAGTTGGATCATCTTCTCGTAGTAGGGCTTTGCATATCCGTTCTGCTGGTCATTGTCCATTGCGTTGTTTACACGTGCGCGCCAGAATGTGGCATATTCTGCTGCATCGGCATATTTCTCGCCGAGCTGGGCATATAGTTCGTCAGACTTCTTCAGTGATGCAATCATCTCGTCACCTGTCTGCTTGCTTGCCAAATAGTAGTAGAGCTGTGGCAGTCCTGCGTAGTCTGTGGCAGTGGGAGTTGAGTATTCTGCAAGATACTGCTCGTAATACTTAATTGCCTCGGCATAGTTCTCCTGGTTGCTGTAAGCGTCTGAGAGAGTCTTGATCACTCCGGCTTTCTTGTCCTTTGAGTCAAACTCCTGGTCAAGTGCCTTCTTGAAACTGGCGATGGCCTCGTCATACTTCTTCACGCCACTGAGGGCATTACCATAGTATGTATAATCGAAGTAAGAGAACTTTGCACTGTCTGACTTATTGAACAGGGCGTCTGCGTATGCCAAAGCCTGGTCATACTGCTTCAGGTCTGTAGAGGTAAAGAAGGCGAGACGGTTGAAAGCAGCGTCGCGTGGAGACTTTGTCAAACCGAACTTAGCAACCTCAAATGCATTGGCTGCCTTACCTGTGAGATAGTATGCCATTGCGTAGTCGCGGATGTCACGCTCTTCCATTTTGTCTTTCTGCTCCCAAGCCTTGTTGTAGCAGTCGATGGCGTTGCCAAACTTGTTTGATGTGTAGTAGATTCTTCCGGCAAGTGCGTCAACTGCAATGTCAGGACGATGTGTGCGCAGTTCCTCGAGCTTTGCTACAGCCTCAGAAGGACTAACCTTCTTATAAACGTTGGCATACTTGTAGTAACCCTCAGGGTCCTTCGGGTCAAAGTAGATAGCCTGCTGATACTGTCCGGCAGCAGCACCACCATCTTCGTTGAGTGCCATAATGTCACCGAGGATGATGAAAGCCTTGGCGCATTTCTTGTTTGCCTTCAGTGCATTCTCTGCCATAATGCGTGCATTGGCTGTATCTTTCACTTCATAGAAAGCCTTTGACATTGCGAGAAGTACATCTGTGTTTTTTTTGTACTTCTTGGCATACTTCTTTGTCTGATCTGCCAAGTCACCAGCCTTGTTCTTAATCATCTTTGTGATAGTCTCAGTATCTGCTTTCGGGTCGCCCGTCTGAGCCAGGGCGGGAGTACCGATGCCTAGCATCAATGCTCCAATCATTACATATTTGAATGTTCTCATAATCATTATTTGAACTACAATTCTTAATTCTTAATTTTTAATTCTTAATTATCACTCACCACCACTTCCCTTACAGCCATATTGCCTCTTGCGGGCAGAAGTCCTGCCTTAAAGAATATCTTTTGTCCGATGGGTGACTGAAGGAAATTACAGAATCCCCAGGGTAGTCCCTGGCGAGGGTCTGTGCATATCGCATAGATGGTGCGTACCAATGGATAGTTTCCGTTATATATATAAAATTGGTAAGGTTTCCAACTGTTCATAGGCGTTGCCTCGTCGAGTCTTGATACCGATACCACACGGATGTTCTTCTTAAAGGTGACGTTTGTGGAGTCACGTGCGTCGTTGAGCCAGTTGCTGCCGATTATGCCAATTGCGTTCTTGTGAGAAGATACGTAATTGATAACCTCCGCGCTCTTCTTAACAGCCTCTACCTTGGGGCTGTTGATTGGTTTTCCGCCAAGAATACTGTCTATACAGAAATGTACAGTACTTGACTTCGCATTGTCGAAGACCACGTCAAAGTCTCCGAGTTTACTGTTTGGATAAACCTCCGACCATTTTGTTACTTCTCCTACAAGCACTCTCTTGATGTCCTTGATAGAAATGCATGTGTCGGGGTTCTCGTTGTTAACGATTAGGGCAAGACCGTCGTATGCGATTGGAATACACCTTGCAACGTATTTCCTGTCCTTTAGATTTTTTATTTGGCTTTCCCTAAGCCTCTTTGAGGCAACAGTAAGCCATACCTTTCTTTCCATAAGCATATTTATTCCGTCAAGCTCATTTGTATAGATGGGCTTGATGGTAGCCTTGGGATATGTATGCTCGAACACCTCCCTGGCTTCCTCAATGATAGGACTGAAACTCTCATCAGATACAAAGGTCATCGTTCCTGACGAATAGGTATCTGTTCTACCATTTTTAGGTTTGTTGTGGCATGACCACAACAAACCTAAAGTGAGAGTTAATCCAACTAATATGTTGAATGTACGTTTTGTCATAATGTTACTGAAGTCTAAATGTTACAGGTACGGTGAACTTCACACGTACTGCACTACCGTTCTGCTTACCGGGAATCCAGTGAGGCATAGCCTTAACCACGCGTACGGCCTCCTTGTCGAGAGACGGGTCAACCGACTTGGCAACCTGTACGTCAGTGATAGAACCGTTACGCTCAACCACGAAGGTTACAATAACGCGGCCCTGTACTCCATTCTCCTCAGCTACAACCGGATACTTGATGTTCTTGCTCAGCCACTCGAACAGTGCTTGCTGACCACCGGGGAAGGTAGGCATTACCTCTACCACATCGAAGACCTTGGTCTCCTCTTCCTTCGGAGGCTCAGGCTGTGCAATCACTTCCTTAGCCTTGAGCACCTCACCGCCAGTCTCGTCGTTACCCTTAACGTCGAATGAACCAATGGCAGTGTTAGTCTTGTTGAGGTCTTCCTGGCTCTTGAGCTCCTCTTCGGGCTTCACCTCGTCATCCTTCTTGATGACAGGAGGTGTAAACTTCACAGAACTCTTCACCTTCTCAACAACTTTCTGCTCTTCAACCTTTACCGGTGCCTTCTTCTCAACCTTGACCTCTTTCTTCTCAGCCAGCTTGGTCAGCTCGACATCAGTTTCAATAGCTACCTTCTTGGGGAAAGCGTTCTCGATAGCAACTTTGGCAGCCACACCAGCCATGATTGCAATGATGACTGCAAACACGAGCAGCATAGACTTGATGTTGCGCATACCAGTCTCCTTGCGGAGAACGTATGCTCCATATTCCTTGTTGCGACCGTCGAAGACGAGTTCAACCCAATTTTTATCTATAAGATCTACTTTTGACATTGTTCTTTACATTTTAATTGTTGTTACTTAATGCCCTTCAACTGAAGCAGCTTCTGGTCGTTATCATTGATTTTGTCAATGACGTACTTACCGATACTGCAAATCTGCATTTCATCGAGAGCGTCAACCATATTCTTATAAGAAGCAGTGTCAAGAGGCTTGATGATGATAGTAAGAGTAGGTATCTTCTCGCCGTTGATGTTACCGTTCTTCAACTCTGAGAGTTCTTTCTGGTAGATTGAATCTGCCATGTTATACTTAATCTTCTTTTCATCCAGTTTCTGCTTTGCCACCATAATCTTGGCAACAGGTGCGATGCCTTCCTCGGTGACGTGGCTCATGAGAACCTTGCGGATACCGTCCTTGCCCCATGTAGTTTCCTTAAGACATGTCGGGTCTTCGTAATTAGGCAGACCGTCGATGTGATAAATCTTGTTGTTGCCAGCAAGAATAAGTGTGATGGTATGGGAAGCCTTTGTTGCGGACTTGTCCTCATCCTGCACGTTCTTGTCGTTGCTCGGCATCGTCAACTGCATAGCCTGCGGCTTGCTCAGAGTAGTACACAGCATGAAGAATGTGATAAGAAGCATCATCATGTCCACCATAGGGGTGAAGTCCACGCGAGAACTCATCTTCTTCTGCTTGCTCATTTTTTTCTTTGCCATGTTTAATCCTCCGATGACGTTTTAAGATTTGTAATCAGTTGGTAACGGTTCTCCTCCATATCCTGAAGCTCTGACATTAACAACTTTACGTTCTTGTAAGGTGTGTTGCAGTCGCACTTGATGGCGATGCGGATGTCAGGGTTGGCTTCTTTGGCGGCCTTTACCCATTCTTGAAATTCACTCATTCCTCCATCGATACTGTCGGTGGGGACTCCAAGCGTCTTGATGACTTCTGCCATCTTCTCAGGCTCAAGGTTGAGGTAAGCGGGGAGCTTTGTGACTGGCACGCCAATCATCGACTCTTCCTTGAACTTCTTAATCTGCGCACCGTTCAGCGTAACGCCGAATTTGTCGGTGACAGTCTGCATGATGGCCAACATGTCGTTCTTATTGTCGGTTCCGACGAAGATCTTTCCATCCGGGCTCACGAGAATGTTAAGCACATTCTTCTCAGGCACCTTGACCTCCGACACTGAACTTGGCGTAGTGACCGTGATAGGCTCTGGCTGCAAGAATGTTGATGTCAACATAAAGAAGCACAGAAGTAGGGTCATCACGTCCGACATAGGAGTCATGTCAATCCAGACGTCTTTTTTCTGTATTTTTATTTTACCCATTATTATTCACTAATTAAAAGGTAAAACAATTAAGCCTCGTCTGTGTGGTTAACGTCGTATGTTGCTGCAATTGTGTAACCAACCTCGTCGAGGGCGTAAGTCAACTTGTCGATCTTGTTTGTGAAGAAGTTATAGATAACTACTGCGAACCAAGAAGTCAAAATACCAGATGCTGTGTTCACAAGGGCCTCAGAAATACCGGCTGACAGAGCCATAGAGTCTGCACCACCACCAGCTGACAGAGCCTGGAATGAGTTGATCATACCGAGCACGGTTCCGAACAGAGCGGTAAGTGTACCAAGTGTAACGATTGTTGCTACGATAGGAAGGTTCATCTGGAGAGTTGGCATCTCAAGCTGTGTTGCCTCCTCGTGAGCCTGCTGGATCTTTGCAATCTTCTGACCCTTCTTGAGGTTTGAGTTAGCCTCAGCGTCCTTGTAAGCGTTGATTGAAGCGAGAACCACGTTAGCAACTGAACCCTTCATCTTGTTGCAGAGGGCTGTTGCCTCGTCAAACTTGCCAGACTTGATGAGTTCCTTGATCTGTGTAGTGAACTTGCCAAGGCTCATTGTACCGAAAGCAGATCTCAGGGCGAAGAAACGCTCTACACCGAGACAGATAACTGAGAGAAGGAGAGTCAAGATGATACCTACTACGAAACCTCCCTTATACACAGTACCCATGAGGTTTGCTGGATGTCCTGTGGGGTCACCACCCTGAAAGTTATCAGGTGCACCGAGAACCTGGAAATAGAATGTGTAAGCAGCTACGCAGCAGATTACGAGAATCCAGAATGCGTTCTTCACTCCCTTAAAGCCCGATGATTTCTTAGCTGGGGCTGCAGCATTTGTTTTTGTTGCCATAATACTTTTAATTTTTTTAGTTATTTAATGAATTAATATGTGATTCGCTTGATTGTTTTCTATAAATCAACGAGTGTCTTTATGGAGTTGCCTCCTTTTGAGCGACAAAGTTAATAAATTAGAGCCAAAAACACAATGAATTAATAAGTTTTAACCTTATTTTTTTGATTTCTTCATTGATTATTGCCGTATTTGTGCGATTTTATGCCAATTTTGCCAATGCCTCCTTGATTCTGCGCATTGCCTCGATGATATTCTCGTCACTCGTGGCATAGCTCATACGGAAACACTCAGGGTCGCCGAAGGCATCTCCGCCTACTGTTGCTACATGGGCTGTCTCAAGCAGGTACATTGCGAAGTCCGAGGAATTGTTGATAACTGTGTCGCCAGATTTCTTTCCGAAGAAGCTGCTGCACTTGGGGAACAGGTAGAAGGCGCCTTCGGGCACATTTACCTCAAGTCCCGGAATATCTTTTGCCAATTTCACTATCAGGTCACGGCGACGCTCGAAAGCCTCTCTCATTTGCTCTACGCATTCCTGTGAGGAGATGTATGCGAATTCGGCTGCCTTCTGGCTCACCGAACATGGACCGCTGGTATATTGTCCCTGTAGTTTGTTGCATCCCTTTACTATCCATTCGGGGGCGGCTATATAACCTATGCGCCATCCTGTCATGGCGTATGCCTTTGACACACCGTTGACGATAATTGAGCGTTCCTTCATTCCAGGGAACTGTGCTATGCTTTCGTGATGGCCTATATAGTTGATGTGCTCATATATCTCATCGGCGAGTACAAACAAATCCTCATGCTTCTTGATTACCTCAGACAATGCTTCAAGCTCAGCCTTTGAATACACGCTGCCAGTGGGGTTGCTTGGTGAGCAAAGGATAATCATGCGGGTCTTTGGGGTGATGGCTGCCTCAAGCTGTTCTGGGGTCATCTTGAAGTTCTGGTCGAATCCTGCCTCTACGATTACTGGCACGCCACCAGCCAGCTTCACCATCTGGGGATATGACACCCAATAAGGAGCTGGGATGATAACCTCTTCGCCGTCGTTCACTAATGCCATTACCGTGTTGCATACACTCTGCTTGGCTCCGTTCGACACGAGCACCTCGTTCACCGTGTAGTCAAGACCATTTTCGTTCTTTAGCTTAGCCACGATGGCTTTCCTCAAGTCGGGATAGCCCGGTACGGGGGAGTATCTTGAGAAGTTGTCGTCAACAGCCTTCTTGGCTGCTTCCTTTATGTGGTCGGGAGTGTTAAAGTCAGGTTCGCCAACGCTCATATTGATGACGTCGATGCCCTGTGCTTTCATTTCCGAACTCTTTTGCGACATGGCAAGTGTTGCCGATGGCGCCAGTCTCTGCAATCTATCTGATAGTTGTGCCATTTTGATGTTATAGTATTTAATTTGGTGCAAAATTAATCATTTTATTCTTTAAACAAAAAGAAATATTGCTTTTTTTTATTATTTCGACTAAAAAATTGCTACTTCGCATTTAATTTAGGTGCAAAGTATGTCCCATACGCTCTTTTTTAGTCTTCAGGTATCGGTAGTCGTATTCGTTCGGTGTTACCTCGATGGGAACGTTTTCCACAATCTCCAGTCCGTATGCCTCCAGTCCCACTCGCTTTGTGGGATTGTTGGTCATAAGGCGCATTTTGTGTACGCCCAATTGTCGCAGCATCTGCGCACCGCAACCGTAGTCGCGCTCGTCGGGCTTGAATCCCAAGTGTATGTTGGCATCCACAGTGTCCATTCCTTCCTCCTGCAGCTTGTATGCCGCAATCTTGTTCATAAGTCCGATGCCTCTACCTTCCTGTTGCATATAGATGATGACACCCTTGCCTTCTTCCTCTATCATCTGCATTGCCTTGTGTAGCTGTTCGCCGCAGTCGCAACGCTTGCTGCCGAGGATATCTCCTGTGGCGCAAGAAGAGTGAACCCTCACGAGTATAGGTTCGTCCTCTTTCCATTCTCCCTTGATGAGGGCTATATGCTCCAGACCCGTAGCCGTCTGGCGGAACGGGATAAGTCGGAAGTGTCCCCATTTGGTTGGCATGTCGGCCTCGTTGCCCACCTCTATTAGAGATTCCTTCTTGAGTCGATAGGCGATGAGGTCCTTGATGGTGATGATGTGCATCTCGTGTTCCTCGGCAAACTTCATGAGGTCGGGCAAGCGTGCCATAGTGCCGTCGTCGTTCATGATTTCCATGAGTGCTCCTGCGGGATACATACCTGCCAGCTTGCATAGGTCGATGGCTGCCTCTGTGTGTCCAGAGCGTCTGAGCACTCCCATATCTTGTGCATACAGTGGGTTGATATGTCCCGGCCGTCCGAATGTCTCAGGTCGTGATGCAGGATCGGCGAGTGCACGGATAGTTGCGGCACGGTCGTGTGCCGACACTCCTGTGGTACATCCCTCCAGTTTGTCGATAGTCACCGTGAATGGTGTTCCGAGCATCGATGTGTTGTCCGCCACCTGGTGCGGCAGGTCGAGTTCCTCGCTGCGGCTTAAGGTGATGGGAGCGCACAGTACTCCACGGGCATACTTGAGCATAAAGTTCACCTTCTCCGCTGTGATTTTCTCGGCGGCGATAATCAGGTCACCTTCATTCTCTCTGTCTTCGTCATCCACCACGATGACAAACTTGCCCTCTTTGAAATCCTCAAGGGCCTCGTCTATTGTGCTAAGTTCAAATCTTGCCATATTATGATATAACTCTTAACTCTTAATTCTTAACTCTTAATTCTTAACTCTTAATTATATAATAAGGTATAAGTCACTCAATACTTATAGTGACCTTCTTTCCTTCCTCAATGCGCCGGATGATGTTTTCGCTTGTGCTGACGATGTTGCGTAAGTCACGCAGCAACCTTAGCCTGAATCTCCACATCCTCAGATAGAAGAATAGTCCGAGTGGCAATATAATACCCATAGCCACATTAAGCCACTTGCGCACGAAGGGGCGTGTGTGGGCGTGTGTGGCGATGATGGGGTAGGTGTTCAGTTCGTTGAGCACCGTCTTGTCCTTTGTATTCGACAGGTCCTCAATCACTGTTTCCAGTCTCTCGTTGATTTCCTTTATCACCTGGTCGTCGCCCTGGCGGAAGAACACCTTGATGGGGTTCGGCGCTTTCAACAGGCTGTGTTCGTGTGAGTAAGTCTTGATGTCGCGGCAAATCCTCATCAGTTCCTCAGCATCGGCAATATAGTCGGGGTCGTTTATTATCACTTCTTTTTTGTATATATGCCTTTTTGTGCGTAGTCCGAGTATGCGCCACAGTGCATTCTTGTATAAGTCGATGTTGAACACCGTGGAGTCGCTGTTTGCTTTGAACGTGAAGAATATGGCGAGTGGGGCGAGCACTGCCGTCGAGATGAGCTTGCCGAAAAGCACTGTCCAGTTGCCGTCGCGCGCCATTTTCATTCCCGAGTTCTCGAAGATGTAATACACGATGAACACCAGCACAGAGATAATTACCGGCACACCCAGACCACCCTTTCGTATGATGGCTCCCAATGGAGCTCCGATAAAGAAGAAAATTACACAAGCGAGCGAAAGTGTGATTTTTCCGATTGCCTCAATTTGGTGTGTCCTCAACTGCCGGTTGAGCGAATACGAGTAGTCGCCCTTCATGCTTATCATGGTTGCCTGTGAACTAATGCTGTTCATCGCGTTTCTGACGATGTCCTGCTTGGTGTCGAGTGTTTGCCTTGCGAATATGCTGTCTATGTCCACGTCCTTTGCCATTGCCCTTTTTGCAGCTTTCAGTGAGTCTTCCCTGCTGAGGGTGGGCTTGAAGAAGGTTGAGTATTTCGCCTCGTTGTAGTTTGCGTGCGCCACGCTGTCGTTGAATTCATGTATTGAGTCGAGGTCGTGGATAATCCTCTCCATGCTTTTGGATTTTGCGCTTGACGATATTCCTGCCACGTCAGCCATATTGAATCCCCCGTCAAAGTCGAGCACTATGCGCTTTGTGGCGAAAGTCTCGCGGCGGTAGGGTATGCTTGCACTTCCCGCCAGGTCCTGAGAGCGCATGTTCTCAAACCACTCGCCGCTGTATAGTGTCAGGATAAGGTGCTTTTTCTCTGCTGTTGACTGCAGCATGCCAGAGTCGGCAAGTATGATGGCGGCATCCTCATATCCGCCTGTCATCTTGTATATTGTGACACCGTATAATTTTCCGGTTGCCAAATCCTTCTTTTGCACATAAAGGTTGCAGTTGGGTATGCCGTCATAGAATATGCCCTCCGGAATCTCGAGTTCCGGGTTCGTCTGCTTCATTGATAACAGCAACTGTCCGAATGACTTGTTGGCCTCGGGACCCACCACATTTTGGAAATAGTATGAAGCCCCGGAGATTAACAAAACTATAACAATCAGCGAGCGGAATGCCTGCATCAGCGATATGCCAGCAGCCTTGATGGCGGTAAGCTCCGAACTTTCGCCCAGGTTACCGAAGGCGATAAGCGACGACAACAAGATAGCGAGCGGAAAGGCCTGGGGCATGAGCATAAGTCCCATGTACCAAAAGAATTGGGCAAGAATCTCCATCGAGAGTCCCTTGCCGATAAGCTCATCCACATAGCGCCACAGGAATTGCATCATCAGCACAAACTGGCAGATGAAGAATGTGCCGACGAATAGCAGTCCGAACTGCTTGGCTATGAAAATATCTAATTTCTTAATCCGAAACATCTCAATAATATCTGTTTTGTATGAGGGTGCGCAAGGCCAAACTATGCGCGCCATATTCTCTAACAGCGTGCAAAGTTACACAAAAAAATCAGAAATCATAGCCTTTTTCTGTTTTTTTATGATATTTACAGTCCACTGACCATGTGAAGACGCTCAAGATTGGCGTTCCACACGCCTTTCATGTAGTCAACGTCGTCATCGTCCACGTGATCGGTAATGATTAACGACAGTGTGCCGGAGAATTCGCTTTTCTCGATTCTCATCTCCCAATAGTCGTCGTCACTTTCGTTCACGTCCCATCTCAGTCGGATGAAGTGGTTCTCCTCCATCCCAATAATTTCCGACGTTCTCACGTCCTGCTGTGTCCATACTTCGCCCCATTTGAAGGTCAGTATCCCGTTTTCTTCCTCCACGTAGTCGGCAATCCATTTCGACAGACCATGGGCGTGTCCTATCAGTTTCCACACCATGCTGTATGACTTCGTTGCCAGTGGATAATCGATACAAATCTTGGTTTTATTCATGATATATGCGATTTTTCGGCACAAAAATACAAAAAAATATCGAATTGCGAAAATTTTTCCCGAAAAAATTTGGTAGTTTAATAAAAATGTAGTACCTTTGCACCCGCAAACAAGCAAATGGCGGGATAGCTCAGCTGGTTAGAGCGTCGGATTCATAATCCGGAGGTCGTGGGTTCGGGTCCCACCCCCGCTACTTTGGAAACATTAACCACTCCCTATAAGTCGCTGATTTATAGGGAGCTTTTTTTGTGTAAAAAATGCTCATGTTACTAACTCCTTGGTCTCATATTATATATAAATAAGGTGGAAGTGTTAAACTTATGTTAAACACAGAAAAAGTCATTGTCATATTGCAGAAATGTCTTACCTTTGCAGCGTACTATTAAAGTAGTACACTATAACAGAGATAAACATCATATAAAAAACAGTATGTAAAACATTAAAAGACAAGACAATGATACAAGTAAAGGACATCACATTCAGTTATCCTGGAACACGCAGAAACGTGTTTTCGGATTTTAGTCTCGAACTCAAAGAGAACAATATCTACGGTTTGCTCGGCAAAAACGGTACAGGCAAATCTACTCTCCTATATCTCATCACCGGACTCCTGCGCGCAAAGCATGGCGAGGTTGTAGTGGATGGCGTGGGCAGCAACGAGCGCAATCCCAATATCCTCAAGGACATATTCATCGTGCCCGAGGAGTTTGACATGCCAAGCATCACTCTCGACATGTATGTGAAGTTGATGGAACCATTCTATCCCAATTTCTCCAGAGACTTGTTGGAGAACTGTCTGAAGGACTTCGAACTTCCTCACTTCCATAAGCTCAACGAACTGTCGATGGGTCAGAAGAAGAAAGTGTTTATGAGCTTCGCACTCGCCTCGGGCGCAAGAATCATGCTGATGGACGAACCAACCAACGGTCTTGACATCCCCTCAAAGACTCAGTTTCGCAAGGTGATAGCCAACAATATGTCGGACGACCGCATCCTGATTATCTCTACCCACCAGGTGCATGACGTGGAGTCGCTGCTCGACCATATCCTCATCCTCAGCCAGAGCAACATGCTGCTCAATGCCTCTACGGCAGACATCTGCGAGAAGTATTCATTTGAATATCGCAACCCGCAGGAAATGGACGAGACAGTTATATACGCAGAACCCACCCTCCAGGGCAACGCAGTGATAGCCAAGCGCAATGAAGGCTCAAAGGAGACGAATATCAATCTCGAACTGCTCTTTAATGCTGTGGTGGAAGGAAAAATTAGGAATTAGGAATTGCTGCGCAAACCGAATGCAGAGCCGAGCTTGCTCGAGCTATGCTGAGGTGAAGCCAGCAATCGACGAAGTCAATTAGAAATTAGGAATTAGAAATTGAATTTTCCGTTTTTCATAGCCCGTCGCTACCTCTTCTCCAAGAAGAGTACGCATGCCATCAACATCATCAGCGGCATCAGTGCCGTGGGTGTTGCTGTAGCCACCATGGCACTGGTGGTTACACTCAGTGTGTTCAATGGTTTTCACGACCTTGTGGCATCATTCTTCACAAATATCGACCCACAACTGAAGGTCATGCCAGTGAAGGGAAAGACGGCACCTGCCGACGACCCTATTCTCACCAAGATTCGACAGATGAAAGAAGTGGAGGTTGCAACCGAGACACTGCAAGACATGGCTCTCGCCACCTATGGCGACCGTCAGGCTATGGTGATAATTAAGGGTGTGGAGGATAATTTCGACAGTCTTACGCATATCAAGGATATTTTATTGGGCAACGGCACATTTGAACTGCATGCCGCCGACCTCAACTATGGCATTCTTGGCATACGACTCGCCGAAACACTACAGACGGGTTACTCATTTCGGGAAAGTTTGAAAATATTCGCCCCCAAGCGCGAGGGACAGCTCAACATGGCAAATCCCGAGGATGGATTTGTAGAGGATGAGCTCTACTCTCCTGGAGTGCTCTTCATGGTGAAACAGGCTAAATACGACAAGAACCATATCATCACCAGCATTGCCTTTGCCCGCAATCTCTTTGCCCAACAAGGAATGTTGTCAGCGCTCGAAATACGCCTAAAACCTGGCTCCAACTTTGAAGCGGTGAAGAGCCGTATGCAAGAAGTGGCAGGAAACAAGTATCATGTATATGACAGATATGAGCAACAGGAGGATACCTTCAAGATAATGAAGATTGAGAAACTTATGGCTTATATCTTTCTCACCTTTATATTAATGGTAGCATGCTTTAATATAATAGGCAGTATATCTATGCTTATTATCGACAAGAAGAATGACGTGGTTACATTGCGCAACCTTGGTGCCAACGACAAGCAGATAGTGAGAGTGTTCCTCTTCGAGGGTCGCATGATATCTGCCATTGGAGCTGTTACAGGCATCGCAGTGGGGTTAATCCTCTGCTGGCTACAACAAGAATATGGTTTGGTTGGCTTAGGACAGAGTAGTGGTTCGTTTGTCGTGGATGCTTATCCTGTCAGTGTTCATCCCGAGGACATCGTTGTCATCTTCTTTACTGTGATAGCAGTAGGATGGCTTGCAGTATGGTATCCTGTCAGGTATTTCGCCAAGCGTCTGCTGTAAGCGTTATGAGCTATAAGTGATGAGTTATCCGAGGACAATGTTTTTCACTTCTACGTCCTCGTGCAGGAATAATTGTGCCGACTCCTTGAACTTATCCGGATTTTCGGTGGTAAGATATTGCACCCTGCCATTCTTTGTACACTTTTCCTCCATCTCGGGATGACGTAAGAAATAATCTTTGAGGCTCTCAGCCACATACTCCCCCTGTGGCACAATACGTATGCCGGGATTGACATACTTCACAATCTTGGGCATAAGAAGGGGATAGTGTGTGCAACCCAATATGATTGCATCGATCTCTGGGTCAAGAAGCATCAACTGGTCAATACGCTTCTTGACAAAATAGTCTGCTCCAGGACTGTCGGCTTCATTATATTCCACGAGTGGCACCCAGAAAGGGCATGCCACTCCGGATACTACAATGTCGGGATGAAGTTTTTGTATTTCGAGAGTATAGCTTTCACTCTTTATTGTGCCCTCAGTGGCGAGTACACCTACATGACGCGATGTCGTCAGTTGACCTATTACCTCAGCTGTAGGTCGGATAATACCGAGCACACGCCTTGTAGGGTCAAGCTGGGGCAAGTCGTTCTGTTGTATGGTGCGCAATGCCTTTGCCGAAGCGGTATTACACCCGAGGATAACGAGATGGCAACCCATCTCGAATAGACGCACCACTGCCTGTCGTGTGAATTCATACACGACATCAAATGAGCGGGGACCATACGGGGCTCGGGCATTGTCGCCGAGGTAGAGAAAGTCATACTGCGGCAGCAACTGTCGAATACCATGAAGTATAGTCAAACCGCCATATCCAGAATCAAAAATACCGATAGGGCCGGCCTCACTTGACAATTTCTGCATAGTAGTAAGACTAAAGTTGGTTGAGCATTCTCACAGCTGTATCATGCACATCAAAACCCTTCTGCGGATTGATGAAAGGACAAGAGTCATTGTCGGTATTGATAATAAACGCAAGTCCCATCTCCGTGCCGATAGTAGCCAGTACTTTCGACATCTTGTCGCGTAATGGTTTCATCAACTCAGCCTTTGCCTCAGCCAAGAGACGCTTACTCTCGTTCTTAAAAGCAATGTTCTTTTCGAGAAGTTCTTGCAACTCTGATTGACGTTTATTGAGGATGGATGGCGGAAAGTCGCGCTGACCCTCAAGGAATGCTTCATACTTGGCATTAAACTCATCTTCCACACGCCTTGTCTCGGCAGCATATTTCTCTTCCAACTGTGCATACTTATTCATTGCCACTGCATAGTCGGGCATAGATTCGAGCAAAGTCGAATAACTTACATATCCAAACTTTACTTCCTGTGTAGCTGCAGTAGCTACAACTGTCGCTTCCTCGTTTTGGGCGTGAAGCGAAAGGGGTAGAGCCATAAGGGCGAGTAACAAGAACTTTTTCATAAAATCAAATATTAATTTTCTTATAATAATATTATGAATCGATTTCTATTTAAATTAAGAATTAAAAATTAAGAATTAAGAAAAAATGTTCGTACAATATATATTACTAAATTACGGCCAATACTATTTCTCTTAATTATTAATTTTTAATTCTTATTTTCTTTCCACCGAAAGAAGTTATTTCAGTCCGAGTTTTGCCTTTACCTGGGCTGTTACATCAGTGCTGAGAGTGGTACTGATGTAGGGAATGCCACCCTGAAGCTCCATGATATAGACATAGCCACCAGCCTGACCTACCTGCTTAATAGCGTCGAGCACCTTGGCTGTGATAGCCGACATCTTCTCCTGAGATGCCTTGGCAAGAGCCTGCTGGTTGTCCTGATAGCTCTGCTGAATCTTCTGATACATATCCTGCAACTCCTGCTGACGGCGCTGCTTGATATTCTCGGGGAATGATTTCTCGTTGGCCTCATAGTCCTGAGACTTCTTGGTCAATTCGTCCTGCATACTCTTTAGGTCTGCCTCATACTGCTTCTGCAGTGCGTCGATCTCATTCTTAGCCTTAGTGTAGTCAGGCATAGCCTGGATGATGTCCTGTGTGTTGACATGTCCGAACTTCTGTGCCATAACTGCCATTGGAGCCAGCAACAGAATAAATAAAAGTACTTTCTTCATTTTTGTTGTTTTTTAATGTTTTTATTGATTTCTATATTACTTGTAACCTAATTTACTCAGGACTTCGTCGCTGATATCAATGCGTGGTGAACCGAAGATAATACCCGAATCACTGGCACGGTCGAGCACAAGTTGGTATCCCCTCAGGTCGGCGATGTCCTTCACTGCATTATATATCTCGTCCTGTATAGGAGTCATCAAGGCAGTGCGCTTCTTATACAACTCACCCTCTGGACCGAAATACTTCTGTTTCAGTTGGGCGGCAGATTGCTCTTTCTGCATAATGGCATCCTGCTTGGACTTCTTCTGCTCGGCCGACAAGAACACCACCTCGTTCTGATAGTTCTTATACATAGTCTGAGCTTCGGTAGAGAGTGCCTCCACTTCTGCCTGCCATTTCTTCGACACCTGTGCCAACTGCTCGTTGGCACGCTCATAGGCTGGAATATTCTTCAGTATATATTCCATGTCCACCAATGCAAACTTTTGGGCGTTTATACCCAATGTCGTTGTCAAAAATGCGAAAAGAATAAAAATCTTCTTCATAATCCAAATATATCAAATGAACATTCTTTCTTAATTCTTAATTTTTAATTCTTAACTTTCAAATCAGAACTCCTGTCCAAGTATGAAGTGGAACTG
>JALERP010000200.1 GCA_022764085.1 Prevotella sp. | reverse complement strand
CCATTTAGTGTAGCCTTATACAAGGGAACGCCATATGTTGCCGATTCTATTATCAGCATTGTCTCATATCCGGGGATATAATATACCGTGTTCTCGCCATTATGCAGTTGAACTACTGAATATGAACCACTGCGCGTTACTCTTACCTTTGAGGCATCATCTACATTTACGGTGCAACTTGCTGTACGGGCATCTTTTCCGGCAATAGTCTTAATGGAAATTGTCTTGCCTGCATCTGCATCCGATGGATAAAATGACCATGATGTATTGTATGGATTGTAAACCTGATTAGCTCCATCCTTCATTACTTCAGTAATAAAATTGCCATCAGTAGCATTTACGTAAACAGAATTATAATAACCGTAAGGTGCATTAAGTGTGATTTCGTTGTCACCAGCAACAAGTGTCTGATTAACTCCGTCCACAATGATTGTAACGTTGTCGGGATTGTCAACATTGAAAATCATCTTCATAGATTTAACGTCTTGAGCATTAGCCGTCATTCCGACCATGCCAAGAAGCATCGTTAGAAATAAATAGTAAAATTTTCTCATAATGTTAAAATTTAAAATTATTAATATGTTATTTTTTCTCTCTCTTAGTCAATATATGGGTTAAATTTATTATGCCTAAATTTAATACCAAAAGTATAATTATTACCTTTTTATTTATCGGTTGCAAAGGTAAACAATATTTTCGAATTACCAAAAGAAATCATAGAAAATCTTTCAATAATACGAAAATATTGTATGTTATATCACAGATTATTAGTTATTCTCCTGTAAGGAAGGGGAAATAGACCACATTATAGCTCAGCTTTATTACATTACGACTTTCATCATCGTCAGTCAGTATCAGATAAGATGGCATTTTGGGATTGTCGGTGGTGATGGTGAAGGTCTTTGCATTCTTATGACCGAATGGATAAAGTGCATAATCCATCTTGGCATTCTCATAATACCAGGCTCCACTGCCATATCCGCTTTGTGCAAACTGCATAGTCACCTTGTCATCACCTATCAATGTGACATCCATATTCAAACCGCCACTGTAGGAGTTTCCGTCGGAAGCAAGACTGGCAAAGTGGAATCCGAAACGCTCGTTGAATGTTCCGATAAGTCCATATATCAACTCATCTCCAATAGCACTAAGTCCCTGATGGAAATAGTTCCATGCTATCTGGCCGTATGTACCCATGTCGGGGAAATAGCAGAACCACTGGTAGCCGATGAGCAACTGGTTGAGTGGCTGAGCCACCTGCTTAAGCACAACACCGCTGCCATTGTCTGCCTCATAAGTACCGTCGGCAGAATATTTGAAACCTGTAATCTCCACTCCGTCAACATTCACAGGCATGTATGTCCTGATACCATCAGTGCAGAACACGTATGGGATAGTGATGGTCTTAGCATTACCATCCTCGTCGGTAGTGCTCACCTGCAACGTGCGGCGATATGGAGAAGCTACAAACTGCTTGCCGTTGACATCTATGGTATATTTCAGCGAGAGCATATCGTTCTTCACAGCTGTCAGTTTCTTAAGGTAGTCCTCCCATGTCATATCGGTAGGCATCGGGGTGAGTTCGAGATATGTACCCTGCTTTCTTCCCTTGAGAACCACCTTGTCCTTAGTGGCAGAGAGAACAGAGAAATCATAGTCACCCTCCATTCCCGAACCTTGGTCGCCTGCCAATGGTGCCGAGGGGTCGCTGAACACGTGGAAGAGGTTGTTGTATGTGTCGAATGAGAGCATCACACCCGCACTTTGCTTCACACTATAGTAGCTCGTCTCGGTGTAGTCAGCGAACGACACCTCGTTGGCTACGGTAACCTTGCCGTCGGTGTCAAACTTAGCCAGCATATTATAACCGCCCCATGTCTCGGGGTCGCCGGGGAAATACTGCATTATCCAACCGTTGGAAGCCGAAGAAAGCACTTCGATGGTGTTCTTTATTTCGGCATTGGCCCTGTTGGCGGAAGAATCATCAAAGAAATCCTCCTGTTCGTTGCTGCATGACGACACTGTCATCACAGCCACTACCATTGATAATAGATAAAATATCTTTTTCATAATCGGTCATTCCTTAATTAAGTGATTTCAAATCAAGTTCTCCCACCAGCTCCTGACGGCGGAGCACCTCTGCTCTCACTGCGTCCATGTCCATGTTCCATGTGTCATGCATATACGTGCGGAGTATCTCAAGCTTGGTATTGATAGCAGCCTGTCCTGTCTCGCTTGCCTTTCCCACGAGATTGTCCCAATATTCCTGGGTGTGGGTGAGATAGGTGGAGAGCATCTCGCAAAGGTCCTCGTCGGTGCTCATTGCCGAATACGGTGTGATGAAACCGAGGTCGAGAGCCTCCTGGTCGGTGAGGTTCACCCAACTCTGTGAGCGATAGTTGGTAGGAGTAACCTCCTTATACTCTGTGGGATAATCCTTTGTCTGATGCAGGATATGAGTAAACTCATGGTGCATAGTGTGGAAATACCAATAGTTGAGGAAGTCGATGTCGAGATTGTCGAAGTCAAGACTATTGATATTACAGAGAGTAATCTTCATACCTCCTTCAGCCACACCAATATTCACCGATCCGTCAGTATTATACTGCGGTGAACCTACAAGATGTATCAGTTTGGGACAATAGGTACGGATAAACTTATTTCCCATCACTTCAGCATAAGCGTCAAGCCAAAGGAATTTTGTCAGTTTGGCCATTGCCACAGCCTTGTCGTATTCGGCTGGGGTGAGGTTATAACCGGCATCACTCTCGTTGAACTCAAAGCGATACTTAAACTGTATGTTGTATTCATCGACGTAGTTGGTCTTGAGCCATCTGTCGAAATCATTCTCTGGCATAGAGACGGAATCATCGAACACGCTCTTCGGGTCGAGGTCTTCGCTGCTGCAGGCTCCAAGTGTCAGAGCCATTGCTGCTATGAATATATATTTCTTCATATTATTTATTTTTCTTAATTGTCGTTTCTCGGATTTGCCTCAAGTCCTGCTGATATTACGTCATCGGGCAATTGGAAAGCTCTTCTCAGGTCATCCTTGCGCAGGATGTCGGGAGTTGCGCCCGCACGGTTGTGGGCAATCTCTATTCCGAATCTCTTGATGTCCTGCCAACGGAGTCCATCCATGATAGTCTCGCAACGGCGCATGTGGAGAATGCAATGGAAAAAGCTCTCCTGTGTCTCGTCATCCACGGTGAATCCGCTTGGGTTCAGTCGCTTCTTGGGGGTGGAAGATGCTGATGCCGGCAGCGGGTCGCCATTGGCATCCTCGCTGTATGCCATGTCACCATAGATGTTCTCCACGTCCTCTATAGCTATGTCGAACGAAGAGCGGCAGTTATACTGCATCCAAGTGTTGATGTCTTCAAGCGCCTTGTCATATTGCTTCAGATGTACGTATGCCTCGGCACGGCAGAGCAATGTCTCCGGACCTGAGAGGGGCACTGTGACCACCATCGGATAACCGATACCGTTCACCTTATCCACATACTGCATATCCTGAAGATATTTCGTATAACAAATCTTCTGCTCCATACCCCAGCATGAGTTTGCCATATAGAGGTCACCCGAAGTACCGTATTCTCTCCAAAGGCCACCGGCTCGATATGTCTCGATGTTGCAGATATATGTGGCGTTATGACCATAGCGTGTTCCTGTATTATAAGGACCAATCCAGAATGGCATCTGCGATGTTGCCGTCTGCAAAAGGAAGTTGGCGGCCGACTTGGTGGATACAAACTCATTGCAGCGCGAGGTGTAGTCGGATGCCATCTCATAGATGGTCTTCCAGTCGCGCATCACCTTTCCCGGGGTGTTGCCTAGCACCTTGTCAGCACACTCGATAGCCTTGTCCCACTTCTGATAGTAGAGATAGAAACGTGTGGCAAAGGCGTATGCTGCATTACGGTTGAAGTGATATTTCTGCACTGTATAGAGGTTGTTGTCGATGAGGGGCAGTCCCTCCTCGATGTCCTTGGCTATATTGGCATACAGTTCTGCCAATGTGCCACGCGTGTATTCCGGCTTAACCGTTGTTTCCGGTTCTGTGGCGTATGGCAAACCAAGGTTTTTGTCGGCTGTCTCGGGGGAATAAGCCTGGCAGAAGAAGTTGGCAAGACAGAAGTGTCCCCATGCCCTGCACATAAGAGCCTCGCCCCTCTGTGCCTTCATCGTCTCGCCGCCTCCCATCTCTTCTATCGAGGCAAGAGCCTGATTAGCCGAAGCAATAGCCAAATAGGTATTGTTCCAAAAACTCAATGGCGAGTCATTGCCTGTGCCGGTGATTTTCTTCCACAGGTATGCCTCCTGCTGTTGTCTCTCACCGATGGTGTAGTTGCTGCCATTGTCCATGGTATTGTCGGATGCCATCTCGCAGAGATAGTTGGTGGTGCTCCGCCGTATCCCGGTCAAGCATCTCCCGCCGGATGAGCTCCCCCATCTGCGGAAAGGATTTTGGCACCTTCCGGATACACAGATAGGGCTCCTGTATGGTATTCACTAACGGCATGGAAACAGTAAAACGAAGAATAAAATCCGGATGTGAATCCTGATCGGTGAATCTTTGAATTGCGTTAAGATTTGAAATATTGACCTGATTTTTGGTAGCAACGTAATCAACAAATTGCCGGTATTCCTTTGGTCCGGAAAAGCTGACACCGCTATCCATCCTGACCCCCTTCCTCTTGACGCGGATGTTGTCATATGACACCACCCGGATATCGGAAACCTCCGGATCGTCAATCAAGGGCGACAAAATGGAATAGCCAAACACATACTGTTCAAACTCGTCCAACAGAGCCTGCTTC